>NZ_JBEZLA010000021.1:0-104166 GCF_040651925.1 Streptomyces sp. NPDC048349
GTACGTCCAGTACGGGGGCATCCGGCCGGCACGCCGAGAGCACGCACCGGACACCGCTCCTTCACCACGGACCTCCGTCAGACACCCCCTAGGCCACCGGCTCGGGAACCGGCGCCGGCTCCTGCGCGTCGGCCCCCTCGTGCTTGCCGTACCAGGCCACCGCCACCGCGCCGGTGACGGCCAGGACGAAGCCGAAGGCCGCCAGCCAGGCCAGGCCCGGGCGGGAGGCGTCGCCGAGCCAGAGCACGCCGATCGCACCCGGCAGGACCGTCTCGCCGACGACCAGGGCGGCGGTCGCGCCGTTCACCGAACCGATCTGGAGGGCGACCGTGTGCAGGTACATGCCGCCGAAGCCCGCCACGAGGATCGCGTACAGGGCCGGGTCGGTCAGGAAGGTGCCCAGGTCGAACGGGTCGACGCCGTCCAGGATCCGCACGCCGACGCCCAGCGCGCCGAAGCCCAGGCCCGACAGCAGGCCCGCCAGGATCGCCGCGCCCCCGCCGAGGAGGCGTACGGCCACCGTGCCGCCCACCATCAGCAGCAGGGTGATCCCCAGCAGCCACCAGTGCGTGGACATCGGGGCGTGGTGGCCGCCCTCGTGGCCCGCGGCCGTCGCCAGCAGCACCAGTGCCGTGCAGACGACGCCGATGGAGGTCCACTCCTTGCGGCTCAGCCGGATGCCCAGCATCTTGACGCTCAGCACGGCCGTGATCACCAGGTTGGCGCTGATCACCGTCTGGGACAGGAACAGCGGGAGCAGGCGGGCGGCCAGCGCGCCCAGCCCGAAGCCCACGAAGTCCAGGATCGTCCCGACGATGAACTCCCAGGTCATCGCCGCTTTCGCGGTGGACGCCAGGTTGGGGCCGCCGTGCGCCGTCACCCCGGCGGCGGACGGGGACATCCGGGCGGCGCGGCGCGATCCGACGGCTTGCAGGACAGATCCCGTCCCGTAGCAGATGGACGCCGCGACAGCGGTCAGCAGGCCTATGAGCACCGAAGGCTCCGTTCACGTCTGGCAGGTTTTGCGTACCTCTGCCAGACGTCGGAACGGGCCGGGAAGTTGCCTCCCGCCGTCAGGCCATTGCCAGGAGTGCGTCCGGGACCTCGTCCACCGAGTCCACCAGGGCGATCCGGGACTCCATGGCCCGGCCGCGCGCCAGCGCCTGGAGCAGGGGCCAGGCGGGCAGGTGCCCGGTCCAGTGCGCCCGGCCGACCAGGACCATCGGCGCGGGCTCGCCGCGTGAGGCGTAGTAGTTCGGCGTCGCGCTGTCGAAGACCTCCTGGACGGTGCCCGCCGCACCCGGCAGGAACACCACGCCCGCCGTGGAACGGGCCAGGAGCCCGTCCTCCCGGGTGGCGTTCGCGAAGTACTTGCCGATGTGCGCCGCGAAGGCGTTCGGCGGTTCGTGCCCGTAGAACCAGGTCGGGATGCCCACCGAGTCGCCGCCACCGGGCCACCGCTCCCGTACGGCGAAGGCCGCGCGCGCCCAGTCGGACACCGACGGGGCGAAGGACGGGGCCTTGGCCAGCAGCTCCACGGCTTCCGCGAGGGCCTCGTCGGGGGCGGGCGCCAGGTAGGCACCGAGGTTGGCGGCCTCCATCGCGCCGGGTCCGCCGCCGGTGGCCACCGTGAGCCCCGACCGGGTCAGCGCCCGGCCCAGCTCCGCCGCCCGGCGGTACTCCGTACCGCCGCGGGACAGGGCGTGGCCGCCCATGACGCCGACCACCCGGGCACCCTCCAGGTGCTCGTCGAGGGCGTCGGAGACGGCGTCGTCGTGGATGGAGCGGAGCATCGAGGAGAGTATGTCCCCGTCGGCCTTGGTCTCCTGGAACCAGGCGTACGTCCGGGCGTCCGGGGTGGCCTCGTATCCGTCGGGCAGCCCGGTGAACAGCTCCTCGGGCGTGTAGAGCAGGCCCCGGTACGGGTTGAACGGCAGGTCGGGCACCGGCGGGAAGACCAGCGCGCCGTCGGCGCGGACCTTCACCGAGGCGTCGGGCTCCATCGCGCAGCCCAGGAACACGGCGTCCGAGGTGTCGGCGGACAGCAGCGCGAAGGTCCGCTCCAGCAGGTTGACCGACTGGATGCGGTATCCGCTGAGCGAGCCGCGGGCCACGACCTGGTCGAATTCGGCGAGCGTCTCGATCTCGATGTCTGCGTTGACCATTCGGCCCACCCTAAGGGCTGCCCGCGTCAGCGGGTCAGGGCCAGTGACGTCAGCTGCGCCACACCCCAGCTGAGGGGTACGCACACGGCCACCAGCGCCGTGGCCCGCAAACTCGCCGCCGTCCGCAGGACCTTGGCCGGAGCCCCGAGATCGGCCAGGGCCTCGCGGCCGGCGGCGCGCACCTGGCGTGCCTCCACGGCGGATGTGAGAAGGGTCGCTGCGGCGCACCCGGCGACCAGGGCCGCGGCCGGTCCGGTCAGGGGTCCGAGCGGGAGGGGCGCACCGCCGCTGTCCCGCAGGGCGAGCGCCGTCAGGGCGGCTGCCCCGACGGCGCAGAGCACCCCCAGCGGCGGGCCGATCCGTGGCGCCTCCTCCTGGAGGGCCCGTCCGGCCAGCAGGCGCAGCGCCCCGGGGCGTACGGCCTGGACCAGCGTGCCGCAGGCGTAGGCCAGGCCGGGGCCGGCCAGTGCCAGGCCGACGGCGGTGAGCGACCAGCCGGCGAGCATCCCGGGCCCGCCCCGCCCGGCGTGGGCCTCGACCGCGAGTCCGCAGGCGGTGATGGCGATGCCCCAGGGCAGCCCGGTCTGCGGGGCAAGCGGCTTGCGGCGGGGCAGGGTCAGGACAGCGGCCGAGGCGGTCAGCGGGACCAGGACCAGGAGGGTGAGCGCGGCCGCCACGGGCAGCGGCTGGTCCGCGTGCAGCAGCCGGGCCCCGGCTCCGTCGAAGGGCAGCCCGGCCAGGTCCCCGCGCAGGTGGAGGAAGGCGGCGAGGGCCAGTGCGCTGCCCAGGGTGCACGCCACGGCGGTGGAGACCGCCGCGACCAGGCCGAGCCGTACGGCTCCCAGCCCGGCGGCGTCCAGCCCTGCGCGGGGCCGGGTGGCCGGATCGGCACGGGCCACGGCGACGGCGAACTGGACGGTGGCGGCCAGCGGCGCCAGCGCCCACAGCAGGCGGGGGAACGATCCGCCGGGGCTGGCCACCGCCCCGGCGAGCACGTAGAGGAGGAGGAAGCCGGTGCCGGCCGAGGCGGCGGCGACGAGCAGCCGCCGCAGCTGGACCAGCGGGCGGGCGCCGCGGGCTAGGCGGAGAGCGAGCACGCGGCCTGCCCCTCCGTGGTCTCGCCGGCCGGGGGCCCCGGCGGGTCCTCGGTGGCCCCGGCGGTGGCGGCGGGCCGTCCGTCGAGCAGGGCCAGTCGCCGGTCGGCGGCGGCCGCGGTCTCCTCGTCGTGGGTGGCCAGCACCACGGTGATCCCGTGCGAGCGGGCCGCAGTGGTGAGGGTGCGCAGCAGCAGGGCGCGCTCGGCGCGGTGCAGGGGGGCGGTGGGCTCGTCGCCGAAGATCACCGCGGGCTCGTTGACCAGCGCCCGGGCCAGCGCCACCCGCTGGGACTCGGCCCTGGTGAGGGCGCCGGGGCGCTTGCGGGCGAAAGCGCCGATGTCCAGGCGCTCCAGCCATTCGCAGGCGGCGTGCTTGGCACGGCGGTGCGAGGCTCCGGCGAGCAGCAGCGGCAGGGCCGCGTTCTCCCACACCTTCAGCTCGGGCAGCAGCTGCGGCTCGGGTCCGATCCAGCCGAACCGGTCGCGGCGCAGCCGTTCGCGGCCCAGGGCGCCCATGGTGTGCACGGGGACGCTGTTGAACCAGACCTCGCCCTGCTCGGGGCGCAGCTGTCCGGAGAGGCAGCGCAGCAGCGTGGTCTTGCCGCTGCCACGCGGGCCGGTGAGGGCGAGGATCTCGCCTTGGCGGACCCCTACGGAGACGCCGACGAGGCCGGGGGAGCCTCCTGCGGACTTCGTCCGGGGGGACTTCCCGTGGGAGTAGTGAAGGGACCGTGCCCACAGAACGTCGTTGTCGGGTGGGGCCGTGTCGGGTGGAGCCACCATGGCGTACACCTCCGTCCGGGGGAACGAAGCGGAACCGGTTCGGTCACTGGCGCCGCACTGAGATGTAAAGAGATGAACGTCTTGGATGGGGACAGCACGCGGCCCGGACACCCGAGTTCTCACTCGAACGGGGTATCCGGGCCGTGTGGTTGGCCTATTGCAGCGTTGGACGATTTACAGCTTGGTCCACGCCTCGGTGAGCACGGAGCGCAGGATGCCCTCGATCTCGTCGAAGGTCCCCTGGTCGGCGATCAGCGGCGGGGCCAGCTGGATGACCGGGTCGCCGCGGTCGTCGGCCCGGCAGTACAGGCCGTTCTCGAAGAGCGCCTTGGAGAGGAAGCCGTAGAGCACGCGCTCCGTCTCCTCGTCCGTGAAGGACTCCTTGGTGACCTTGTCCTTGACGAGCTCGATGCCGTAGAAGAAGCCGTTGCCGCGGACGTCGCCGACGATGGGCAGGTCGTGCAGCTTCTTCAGCGTCGAGAAGAAGGCGTCCTCGTTGTCCAGCACGTGCTGGTTGAGGCCTTCCTTGTCGAAGATGTCGAGGTTGGCCAGCGCGACCGCCGAGGAGACCGGGTGGCCGCCGAAGGTGTAGCCGTGCAGGAAGGTGTTGTCACCCTTGTAGAACGGCTCCGCGATGCGGTCCGAGACGATGCAGGCGCCGATCGGGGAGTAGCCCGAGGTCATGCCCTTGGCGCAGGTGATCATGTCCGGGACGTAGCCGAACTTGTCGCAGGCGAACATCGTGCCCAGGCGGCCGAAGGCGCAGATCGTCTCGTCGGAGACGAGCAGCACGTCGTACTCGTCGCAGATCTCGCGGACGCGCTGGAAGTACCCGGGCGGCGGCGGGAAGCAGCCGCCGGCGTTCTGCACCGGCTCCAGGAAGACGGCCGCGACGGTGTCGGCGCCCTCGAAGAGGATCTCCTGCTCGATCTGGTCGGCGCACCAGCGGCCGAAGGCCTCGGGGTCGTCGCCGTAGATCGGGGCGCGGTAGATGTTGGTGTTCGGCACCTTGTGCGCGCCGGGGACCAGCGGCTCGAAGGGGGCCTTCAGGGCCGGCAGGCCGGTGATGGACAGGGCGCCCTGCGGGGTGCCGTGGTAGGCGACCGCACGCGAGATGACCTTGTACTTGGTGTGCTTGCCCTGCAGCTTGTAGTACTGCTTGGCGAGCTTCCAGGCGGTCTCGACGGCCTCGCCGCCGCCGGTGGTGAAGAAGACCTTGTTCAGGTCGCCCGGGGCGTAGTCGGCCAGGCGCTCGGCCAGCTCGACGGCCTGGGGGTGCGCGTACGACCAGATGGGGAAGAACGCGAGTTCCTGTGCCTGCTTGTAGGCGACCTCGGCCAGCTCCTTGCGGCCGTGACCGGCGTTGACCACGAACAGGCCCGCGAGGCCGTCGAGGTAGCGCTTGCCCTTGTCGTCGAAGATGTAGGTGCCCTCACCACGCACGATGGTGGGCACGGGTGCGTTCTCGTAGGACGACATGCGGGTGAAGTGCATCCACAGGTGGTCGTACGCGGTTTTGGAGAGGTCCTGGCTCACGGGTTATCGAGTTCCCCACATGTAGGTCTGCTTCTTCAGCTTCAGGTAAACGAAGCTTTCGGTTGATCGCACGCCGGGGAGCGCGCGGATCTTCTTGTTGATCGTTTCGAGCAGGTGGTCGTCGTCCTCGCAGACGATCTCCACCATCAGGTCGAACGACCCTGCGGTCATCACCACGTACTCGCACTCGGCCATGGCGGTCAGGGCGTCCGCCACCGGGTCGAGGTCTCCCTCGACGTTGATGCCGACCATGGCCTGGCGCCGCAGGCCCACGGTGAGCGGGTCGGTGACGGCCACGATCTGCATGACGCCCTGGTCGAGCAGCTTCTGCACGCGCTGGCGCACAGCCGCCTCCGACAGGCCGACGGCCTTGCCGATCGCTGCGTAGGGACGGCGCCCGTCCTCCTGCAGTTGCTCGATGATCGCCAGGGACACAGCATCGACCGAAGGGGACGGTTGTCTGTTCCTGGAATCTGCGCTTCGACTGACCACGACCACACTGTGCACGAGGAGTCGTCTGTTCCGCAAGACGGAATCGATGAAATCCGTTGTTTGGCGACTCGGATCTCACTGATTTCGTAGGTGGTGGTGTCTGGCTCTGTCGAAAGCGTCCGCCGAGGGGCTACTCTTGGGAATCGTCTCAATCGTTGGACATGTGATCAGGAGAGTGGCTGTAGTGACCACCGAACTGCGTCGTCTGCGCAACTACATCGGCGGGGAGTTCAAGGACGCCGCCGACGGCCGGACCACCGAGGTGGTGAACCCGGCCACCGGCGATGCGTACGCCACCGCACCGCTCTCGGGTCAGGCCGATGTCGACGCCGCCATGGCCGCGGCCGCGGCCGCCTTCCCGGGCTGGCGCGACACCACGCCCGCCGAGCGCCAGAAGGCGCTGCTGAAGATCGCGGACGCCTTCGAGGCGCGCGCGGAGGAGCTCGTCGCCGCCGAGTCGGAGAACACCGGCAAGCCGCTGGGCCTCACGGCCAGCGAGGAGCTGCCGCCGATGGTGGACCAGATCCGCTTCTTCGCCGGCGCCGCCCGGCTGCTCGAGGGCCGCTCGGCCGGCGAGTACATGGAGGGCATGACCTCCATCATCCGTCGCGAGCCGGTGGGCGTCTGTGCCCAGGTCGCGCCGTGGAACTACCCGATGATGATGGCCGTGTGGAAGTTCGCCCCGGCCATCGCCGCGGGCAACACCGTGGTGCTCAAGCCCTCGGACACCACCCCGGCCTCCACCGTCCTGATGGCGGAGATCATCGACTCGATCCTGCCCAAGGGCGTCTTCAACGTCATCTGCGGTGATCGCGAGACCGGCAAGGCCATGGTCGAGCACTCCACCCCGGCGATGGCCTCCATCACCGGCTCGGTGCGCGCGGGCATGCAGGTGGCCGAGAGCGCCTCGAAGGACGTCAAGCGCGTCCACCTGGAGCTCGGCGGCAAGGCCCCGGTCGTGGTCTTCCAGGACGCCGACATCGCCAAGGCCGTCGAGGACATCGCGGTCGCCGGCTACTTCAACGCCGGCCAGGACTGCACCGCCGCCACCCGCGTGCTCGTGCACGAGTCGATCCACGACGAGTTCGTGTCCGCGCTCGCCAAGGCCGCCGCGGACACCAAGACCGGTCAGCCGGACGACGAGGACGTGCTCTACGGCCCGCTGAACAACCCGAACCAGCTCAAGCAGGTCGCGGGCTTCATCGAGCGCCTCCCCGCCCATGCCAAGGTCGAGGCGGGCGGCCACCAGGTCGGCGAGAAGGGCTACTTCTACGCCCCGACCGTGGTCTCCGGCCTCAAGCAGGACGACGAGATCATCCAGAACGAGGTCTTCGGCCCCGTCATCACCGTCCAGTCCTTCACGGACGAGGCCCAGGCCGTGGAGTACGCGAACGGCGTCGAGTTCGCCCTCGCCTCCTCCGTGTGGACCAAGGACCACGGCCGCGCGATGCGGATGTCCAAGAACCTTGACTTCGGCTGCGTGTGGATCAACACCCACATCCCGCTCGTCGCCGAGATGCCGCACGGCGGATTCAAGAAGTCCGGCTACGGCAAGGACCTCTCCGCCTACGGCTTCGAGGACTACACGCGCATCAAGCACGTGATGACCTCGCTCGACGGCTGACCGGTCGCACCGGTCGCAGGCTGTCGCAGGCTTTTGACGGGGCGGGCCGTGGACACCATGTCCATGGCCCGCCCCTTCGCGTTCGCCGAGGCCGAGCGCAGGTGGAACGCGATCGCCGGCATTGGATCACGGTCCGGACACGGAATTGAACATGTTCAGCAATATGGCTGAACGTGTTCAGAAAGCTGCGTACGCTTCTTTCCATGAGCGAGAGAAGCGCCCTTCAGCGGCGGATCCGTGCCTGGTTGATCCTGTTCCTCGTCTGTCTCGTGCTCAGCGGGCTCACCGCCTTTCCGCTGGTCAGCGAACTCCGATGGGCCAATGCCCTGATGGACAACGCATGGCTGCGGCGGGTGGGCGACGGGCTGGACCGGGCCGACGCCGAATACCCCTTCCTCCTCTACGGCACCGATTGGCTCGCCTTCGCGCACCTGGTCATCGCCGTCTTCTTCTACGGCGTATACCGCGACCCGGTGCGCAACGTATGGCTCGTCGAAGCCGGCATGATCGCCTGCGCCGGCATCATCCCGCTGGCCCTGATCTGCGGCCCGATCCGCGGGATCCCCTTCGGGTGGAGCGTCATCGACATGTCCTTCGGCGTCTTCGGAGTGATCCCCCTCCTGGTGCTCCGCCGCAAGATCAAGCGCCTCGAGGCCATGCCGGCCTAGCGAAGGGCGGCCGTCACGAGGGCGAGGCCACCCGGTTCGGGTCCTGCCCCTCGGCGTGGGTGGAGTAGGCCGCGCCCCGCGCCCCACGGCCGGACCCGGCCCGGGGCAGCACCCGGCCGGGTATCACCGGCCGAGCTCGGCGCGCACGGCGCTCAGCACGTCCACCCGGTTCGTGGTGACCGAGTCGACCCCGGCCCTGAGCAGCTTCCGCATCGTGCGCCTGGTGTCCGCGGTCCAGGCCGACACCAGCAGGCCGTCACGGTGCACGGCGTCCGTCAACTCCCGGCTGACCAGGCCGAAGCGGTAGTTGAGCCAGCGCGGGGCCACCGCGTCGATCAGCACCCGGCGCGGCGGCGACAGAGTGGTCCAGGTCAGCGCGATCTCCGCACCCGGATCGGCGGCGCGGACCGCCAGCATGGTGTTCGGCCCCGCGCAGTAGGAGGTGCGCTCGCGCGCCCCGCACTCGCGGACCTGGCCCACGACGGTCCGCACCGCCTCGTACGAGGCACCCGGCAGGTCGATCATCAGCGTTCCCGCCCCGGCCGCCGCCACCGCCTCGCGCAGGGTCGGAACCCCGCCCCCCGTCAGCTCCTTGAGCTGCGGGGCCGTGACGGCGTCGAGCCGCACGTCATGGCCCCACAACCGCTCGAGCGTTTCGTCGTGGAGCAGGACCGGCACCCCGTCGCGGGTCAGCCGTACGTCGATCTCGACCGCGTCCGCCCCGCGCGCGAACGCGGAGCGGATCGAGGCCAGGGTGTTCTCACGGACACGGTAGGGATCGCCGCGGTGGCCGACGGCAGTCAGGGTGCGCATGGTCCCCATTCTCAGGGCCCGGCGCGATCATCGGGAGGTCAGCGCGCGAGCCACTCGGCCGTGTAGGCGTCGATCTCCGCGCTCAGCTTCGCCTTGCCGGCCTCGTCCAGGAAGGAGGCCTCGACGGCGTTCTTGGCGAGCCCGGCCAGGCCGCGCTCGTCGAGGTCGAGGAGGCGCGCCGCCACCGCGTACTCGTTGTTGAGGTCGGAGCCGAACATCGGCGGGTCGTCGCTGTTGATGGTGACGAGCACGCCCGCGGCGACCATCTCCTTGACCGGGTGCAGGTCCAGCTCGGTCACCGCGCGGGTGGCGATGTTGGAGGTCGGGCAGACCTCCAGCGCGATGCGGTGCTCGGCCAGGTACGCGAGGAGCTCGGGGTCCTGGGTGGAGCTGGTGCCGTGGCCGATGCGCTCGGCGCGCAGCTCGCGGATGGCGTCCCAGACCGTCTCGGGGCCGGTGGTCTCGCCGGCGTGCGGCACGCTGTGCAGGCCGGCGGCGCGGGCCCGGTCGAAGTAGGGCTTGAACTGGGGGCGCGGGACGCCGATTTCGGGGCCGCCGAGGCCGAAGGAGACCAGGCCCTCGGGGCGCAGGTCGACGGCGAGGCGGGCGGTCTCGGCGGCGGCCTCCAAGCCGGCTTCGCCGGGGATGTCGAAGCACCAGCGCAGGATGACGCCGAGCTCGGTCTCGGCGGCCTTGCGGGCGTCCTCGATGGCCTCCATGAAGGCCTTCTCCTCGATGCCGCGACGGGTGGAGGAGTAAGGGGTGATGGTCAGTTCGGCGTAGCGGATGTTCTGCCGGGCCATGTCGCGGGCCACCTCGAAGGTGAGGTGGCGTACGTCGTCGGGGGTGCGGACGAGGTCCACGACCGACAGGTAGACCTCGATGAAGTGCGCGAAGTCGGTGAAGGTGAAGTAGTCGGCGAGCGCCTCGGGATCGGTCGGCACCTTCGAGTCGGGGTGCCGGGAGGCGAGCTCGGCCACGATGCGCGGTGACGCCGAGCCGACGTGGTGGACGTGGAGTTCCGCCTTGGGCAGCCCCGCGATGAAGGGGTGCAGGTCGGTCATGAAGGTGCCTCCGGGAGGGCGCGCATGCGATCAGGTCGGGCTTCATCGTAGGCACCCCGGTCACTGTCGGTGGCAGCGCTTAGCATGGCCGTACGAGAGGGGGGTGCCGCATGACCGACCAGAGCCCTGAGCCGAGGGACCCGTGGGCACCGCCGGAGCGCCCGGCGGTGGACCTGGGCAAGCAGCAGGCCGCGCCGGGAGTGCCGGGTCCGCCGTCCGTGCACGACCAGCAGACGGTCGCCGGGATGCCAGGGGCCGGTGCCGCAATCCCGCAGCCCGCCGCGACGCCTGCGCCGGCCCAGGTGCCGGCTTCCCCCGCCCCGCCGGCATACGGGTACGGGGCCCCGCCGGCCCCGGGCGGTTATGGGCATCCCACCGGCCAGGCCCCCCTCCCGGGCTACGGGTACCCCGGCGACGCGGGGTACCCCGGATACCCGGGATATCCCGGATACCCGGGCGC
Source organism: Streptomyces sp. NPDC048349 (assembly GCF_040651925.1). Lineage (NCBI taxonomy): Bacteria > Bacillati > Actinomycetota > Actinomycetes > Kitasatosporales > Streptomycetaceae > Streptomyces > Streptomyces sp. NPDC048349. The sequence continues at coordinate 10,702 of NZ_JBEZLA010000021.1, forward strand.
CGCCGCCTACCCGCCCTACGCGGCGCCCCCGAGCAACGGCTTCGGCATCACCGCCCTCGTCCTCGGCATCCTGTCCGTCGTCGGGTGCATCACCAGCTTCCTGGCCATCGGGATCGGGATCGCCGCGGTCGTCTTCGGCGCCCTCGGCAAGGGCAAGGCGACCCGGGGCGAGGCCGACAACGGCGGGATGGCGCTGGCCGGCATCATCCTGGGCGCGATCGGCATCGTGCTGGGAGCCCTGATGCTGGTCGCCATGTTCTCCCCGGTCCTGGACGGATGGGACGACGACTCCCGCTACGACAGCCCTTACTCGAACTCCCGGGAGCGCGAGAAGATATGAGCCCCGGGCCCAGGCCCGGAGCTCGTGTCCACGCTCGTCCGAGTGCTCGTCCCCGCGCTCAGGCGGGGGAGGCCCAGGGCCAGTCGGCGTCCTGGCCGCGCTCGATCAGGGACACCATGCGGAAGGCCGCGTCGCCGAGCCCGCCGAAGACGTGCCGGTGCGCGGAACCGGAGGGCGCGTGGCCCACCCGGTAGCCCGCCAGGTTCCAGGTGTAGACCGGCACCGTCTGCGGGACCTCGGCCGTCGGGTCACCGCCGTGGCCGTACGAGGCGCACTGCTCGTCGGTGACGATCAGCACCCGGTCGTGACCGCGGTAGTGCTGCCTGACGGCCTGGGCCGTGTGCGTCCCCCCGAGGTCGCCGAACCGCTCCAGCACCCTCAGTACGGACTCCCCCCGCACGTACGGGACCACCGCACTGGTCGTCCCGAACTGGACGAGGTCCGCCTGCTCGGCGCGCAGTGCGAGCGCCGCCCCGAACACCGCCGCCGCGTCCGCACGGTTGAGCTGCGAGCGGTCCGACAGCGGGGACCACATCGACCCCGACCGGTCCACGAGAACCAGCGTACGGCCCGGCAGCGCCGGTACGTTGGCCAGCGAGTGCCCGAGAGCCTGCTCGAGCGGGTACGCCCAGCGCAGCGAGGGCGCGTGCTGGTAGGCGGCCAGGTAGCGGAAGGGGAACTGCCGCGCCCGGGCGACGGTCTGCGGATCGGAGATCTTCGCCGCTACCGCCGCGGCCACCTCGTCCGACACCCCGGCCTGGTCGAAGTTGCGCAGGTTGCGCAGCAGGGCCATCGCACCCATGGACGGGATGACCGCCTCCCAGGCGGCCGCGTCCAGGGGCCCCTGCAGCCAGCCGGCCAGCGCCTCCCAGGTCATGCCCGCCCGGGCGAGGCGTTCGGCGCCGTCCGGTGCGGTGACCACGCCGCGCCGCTCGGACACCGGCAGCGCCATCAGCTCCCGGTGCGCGGCGAGGGTCCGGTCGCCGGCGGGGAGCTCGGCGTGCTCCGGGTGGTGCCGGCGGTCCAGCGCGTAGCGGAACAGCTCGCCCTGCCAGGGCTTGGCCGGGTCGGGGGAGGCGTGCACGAGGTTGAGGACGTCACCGAAGCGGTAGCTCTTGGAGTCGGTGTCGTACTTCAGGAGGGAGCTGCCGGAGTAGAGGCGGCGCACGGCGTCGGCGATGCCGCGCTTGACGGGCTTGGGCACGTTCCGCCCGTACGTCGCCGTCCAGTAGGCCAGCAGCTCACCGGGCTCGTCGGCGCGCTGCAGGACGCAGTCCACGACCTGGCGGTTCGCAGGACCGTCGGTGGCGCCCGCCTCGAGGCGTGCCTTCACGTACTCGGCGGCGCCGACGAGCGAGGCGGTGCGCATGTGGGCCTCCCCGCGGAGCCAGCCCAGCAGGCCGGCCGTCCACGCGGGGTCCTCGACCGCGAGGCGCCGCACGAGCGCCGCGAAGCGGTCGTCGCGGGCCTCGCCGCTCTCGTACGCGGTGCGCTGGGTCACGAAGTTGGCGACCGCGAGCAGGAACAGCTCGGAGCGCGGGTCGCGCAGGTGGCCGGCGCCGCCCTGGTGGGTGCGGCCGCGGCCGGCCGAGCGTACGGGCGACGTGGGCGGTACGGGCGCCGCCTTGGACGCGCGCAGGTTGAAACGAGCCATGTGAATCCCCCCGAATTCAAAGGAAAGCGGGGGAGGCGTGACATGGGGGACGCCCGAGATCAGAAGTCGGCGACGGACTGTGCCCGGCGAGCTACCACGCTGCTCCACCGGCCCGTTCCCTTGCGGGTGACGGGCCGGGTGGGATTCGAACCCACGACCTCCGGGTCCGGAAGGAGCCGTAGCCTGCGCACCGGGCGCCCCCCACGCGTGCCTCCCGAGATCAAGTCGGCGGCGGCCTGGTGTCTTTGGGAAAGAAGGAGCCGCAGCCCGCGCACCGGGAGGTGCGTGACGTAGGTGTCCAGAGATCGAGTTCGGCGAAACCACGTGGTGCTCTATCCGCTGAGCTACACCGGCCGAAGCCGATGACGGGATTCGAACCCGCGACCGCCCCATTAACAGTGGAAGTATGTCTCGCCTGCGCACCTGGACGAGGATCACGTTAGGCGCCGGGCCCGGGCTCCGCCAGGCAATTACTCGGCAGCGTCGGCACCATGACCGACTCGCCGGGTGCCACGTCCCCGCGGAAGCAGGGGCCGCGGTGCCGCTCGGACACCATGAGTACGCAGCCGTCCCGGATGATCACGGCGGCGACCCGGCGCCGCTCCGTCACGCCGGGCCCTGCCGCAGCCGCTCGCGGGCTTCCATCAGGGCGAACCCCAGCAGGTTCAGGCCCCGCCAGCGGGCCGGGTCCAGGGCGCGTTCGTCGTCGGCCGCCAGGCCGATGCCCCAGACGCGGTCCAGGGGGCTCGCCTCCACCAGGACCCGGTCCCCGGTGGTCAGCAGGTAGGAGCGCAGCGCGGGATCGGAGCCGAACTTGTGCACGCTGCCTTCCACGACCAGGGCGAACCGCTCCCGCTCCCATATCGCGTCGTCGAAGCCGCGCACGAGCCGTCCGGCCTTCTTCGCCTCGGCCGGGGTCCGGGCCGCAAGGGCCGCCCGCTCCGCCTCCGCGTCCCCGAACAGCCGCGCCTTCCCGGCCATCATCCAGTGCTCCGCCGTCGCGTACCGGACGTCACCCACCGTGAACTCGGACGGCCACCACTGGCTCAGGCAGCTCGGACCGAGGGTCCCGTCCGGCCTCGGGCGGTGCCCCCAGAACGGCAGGAACTTCACCCGCTCACCCCGGCTGACCTGCTTGATCAGTGCGTCGATCATCTCCATGCATGCGAGTGTGGCACCCGCCACGGACAACTCGTACGGGATTTCGGGCGCGCCTCGACACTTGGTCGACCGAATCCGTCGCGTAATCAAAAGGCAACAACGGAATCACTTGGACAGGGGGCATCCCTCTGTCAGGATCGGCACTCAATTCGAGCTGTAGCTCGAACTGTAGCTACGGAGAGCGTGAGAGCGTGATGGGCAACCGCTTCCAGGTCAAGGACCGCTTCGCAGACGGCGCGCAGTACATCGACGGGCAGCTCAGGTCCGGCACCTCGGGCAGGTCACACACCGTGGTCGACCCGGCCACCGGGGACGAGGTCCTCACCTACGAGCTCGCGGGCACGGCGGACGTGGACGAGGCCGTCGCCGCCGCCAAGCGGGCCTTCCCGGGCTGGGCGGGCGCCACCCCCGGGGAGCGGTCGGACGCGCTGCACCGGCTGGCCGCCGTACTGGCCGAGCAGGCCGAGGAGTTCGCGTACGCCGAGTCCCTCCAGTGCGGCAAGCCGATCAAGCTGTCCACGGAGTTCGACGTGCCGGGGACCATCGACAACACGGCCTTCTTCGCGGGGGCCGCGCGCCACCTCCAGGGGCAGGCGGCCGCCGAGTACTCCGGCGACCACACCTCCTGCGTGCGCCGCGAGGCCATCGGCGTGGTCGGCTCCATCGCCCCGTGGAACTATCCGCTCCAGATGGCCGCGTGGAAGATCCTCCCGGCCATCGCCGCGGGCAACACCATCGTCCTCAAGCCCGCCGAGCTGACCCCGCTGACCTCCCTGATGTTCGCGCAGGCCGCCAAGGACGCGGGCCTGCCCGACGGCGTGATCAACATCGTCACGGGCGCCGGCCGCGACGCCGGCGAGCACCTGGTCGGCCACCCCGACGTGGTCATGACCTCCTTCACCGGCTCCACCGCCGTGGGCAGGCGGGTCGCCGAGATCGCCACCGCCACCGTCAAGCGGCTCCACCTGGAGCTCGGCGGCAAGGCCCCCTTCCTGGTCTTCGACGACGCCGACCTGGAGGCCGCCGCGCACGGCGCCGTAGCCGCCTCCCTCATCAACACGGGCCAGGACTGCACCGCCGCCACCCGCGCCTACGTCCAGCGCCCCCTCCACGACGCCTTCGTCGCCCGCGTCGCGGAGCTGATGGAGACCGTCCGCCTCGGCGACCCCTTCGCCCCCACCACCGACCTCGGCCCGCTCGTCTCGCACGCCCAGCGCGACCGGGTCGCCGGTTTCGTCGAGCGGGCCCGTGCCTACGCCACCGTCGTCACCGGTGGGGAGGTCCCCGGCGGGGAGCTCGCCGACGGCGCGTACTACCGGCCCACCCTCATCACCGGCGCCGCCCAGGACAGCGAGGTGGTCCAGTCCGAGATCTTCGGGCCGGTGCTCGTCGTCCTTCCGTTCGACACCGACGACGAGGGCATCGCGCTGGCCAACGACACCCCCTACGGCCTCGCCGCCTCCGCCTGGAGCCGCGACGTCTACCGGGCGAACCGTGCCACCCGCGAGATCAAGGCGGGCTGCGTCTGGGTCAACGACCACATCCCGATCATCAGCGAGATGCCCCACGGCGGCTACAAGGCCAGCGGCTTCGGAAAGGACATGTCGGCCTACTCCTTCGAGGAGTACACGCAGGTCAAGCACGTGATGTACGACAACACCGCGGTGGCCGCGAAGGACTGGCACCGCACGATCTTCGGGGACCGATAAGAAATCCACCGCCTGACCAGCGGTACACCTCCCGAAAGGGCACAGCGCATGGAGCAGTTCGAGCCCGACCGCCTCTCGGCGGCGCAACTCGCCGCGATGCGGCGCAGCCTCACCAGCGGGCGCGGCGCCCTCACCCGCCGCTCGCTGCTGCGCGGATCCGGAGTCGGAGCGCTCACCCTCGCAGGCCTGTCCACCCTCGCCGGGTGCGGGATCCCGCCCGCCAAGCGCGAGGGCGACTCGGCGGTGGCCTCCGACGACCACTCGGCACAGGAGAAGGAGATCAACTTCTCCAACTGGACCGAGTACATGGACACCAGCGACGACGAAAAGACCCGGCCCACCCTGGAGGAGTTCACCAAGCGGACCGGGATCGAGGTCAAGTACACCGAGGACATCAACGACAACGTCGAGTTCTTCGGCAAGATCCGCCCGCAGCTCGCCGCCGGCCAGGACACCGGCCGCGACCTGATCGTCGTCACCGACTGGCTCGCCGCGCGCATCATCCGCCTCGGCTGGGCGCAGAAGCTGGACCCCACCCACCTGCCGCACGCCTACGCCAACCTGATCCCGCAGTTCCGCACCCCCGACTGGGACCCGGGCCGCGCGTACAGCTACCCGTGGACCGGCATCGACACCGTCATCGCCTACAACACCAAGGCCACCGACGGGAAGAAGGTCGACTCCGTCACGCAGATGCTCGACGACCCCACCCTCAAGGGCCGCGTCGGCTTCCTCACCGAGATGCGCGACAGCGTGGGCATGACCCTGCTCGACCAGGGCAAGGACCCGGCGAACTTCACCACCGCCGACTTCGACGGCGCGATCGGCCGCCTCCAGAAGGGCGTGGACTCCAAGCAGATCCGCCGCTTCACCGGCAACGACTACACCGCCGACCTCGACAAGGGCGACCTCGCCGCCTGTCTGGCCTGGGCGGGTGACGTGATCCAGCTCCAGGCGGGCAACCCGGACATCCAGTACGCCATCCCCGCCCCCGGCTACCTCACCTCCAGCGACAACCTGCTGGTCCCCGCCAAGGCCCGGCACAAGGCCAACGCGGAGAAGCTCATCGACTACTACTACGAGCCCCCGGTCGCCGCCCAGCTGGCCGCCTTCATCAGCTACGTCTGCCCGGTCGAGGGCGTCAAGGACGAACTCGCCAAGATCGACCCCGCGCTCGCGGACAACCCGCTGATCGTCCCGGACAAGGCCATGGCCGCCAAGGCCCACGCCTTCCGCTCGCTGACCAGCGAAGAAGAGACGGCGTACGAGGAGAAGTTCGCCAAGCTCATCGGAGCCTGACGCCTCGCGGCGAGCCGTGGAGGACCGGGACACCGCCCGCCGGACGACACCGGCGGCCGTGCACCCCGGCCGGCTCCGCCCAGCCCCTTGACCCTTCCCCGCACCCAACCCCGGGACCCACCCATGACTGACAAGACCGCGGGCGGCGACGTCCGCCTCGCCGGGATCAGCAAGCACTACGGCACCTTCACCGCCGTGCACCCGCTGGACCTCACCATTCCCCAGGGCTCCTTCTTCGCCCTGCTCGGCGCCTCGGGCTGCGGGAAGACCACCACCCTGCGCATGATCGCCGGCCTGGAGGAGCCCTCCACCGGCACGGTCAGCCTCGGCGACCGGGAGGTCACCGACCTGCCGCCGTACAAGCGCCCGGTCAACACGGTCTTCCAGAGCTACGCCCTCTTCCCGCACCTGAACATCTACGAGAACGTCGCCTTCGGCCTGCGCCGGCGCGGCATCAAGTCGGTCAAGAAGCAGGTCGACGACATGCTGGAGCTGGTCCAGCTCGGCGAGCAGGCCGGCAAGAAGCCCCACCAGCTGTCGGGCGGCCAGCAGCAGCGCGTCGCCGTCGCCCGCGCCCTGATCAACCACCCCCAGGTGCTCCTCCTCGACGAGCCGCTCGGCGCCCTCGACCTCAAGCTGCGCCGCCAGATGCAGCTGGAGCTCAAGCGCATCCAGACCGAGGTGGGGATCACCTTCGTGCACGTCACGCACGACCAGGAGGAGGCCATGACCATGGCCGACACGGTCGCCGTGATGAACGGCGGGCGCGTCGAGCAGCTGGGCGCCCCGGCCGAGCTGTACGAGAACCCGGGCACCACCTTCGTCGCCAACTTCCTCGGAACCTCCAACCTCATCGAGGCCGCGGTGGAGTCCGCCGGGTCCGAGGTGGCCGTCTCCGCCTCCGGCACCACGCTCCGGCTGCCCGCGGCCCGCTGCGCGACCACGCCCCGCAGCGGCGGGAAGCTGCTGGTCGGGGTGCGCCCGGAGAAGATCTCCCTGGTCCACGCCGACGAGGAGCACACCATCGCGGCCGGCCGCAACACGGTCCGCGGCCGCATCGCCGACTCCTCCTTCATCGGCGTCTCCACGCAGTACGTCATCGACAGCCCGGTCTGCTCCGAGCTGGAGGTGTACGCGCAGAACATCGAGCGGGACGGCCGCCTGGTCCCCGGCGCCGAGGTGGTCCTGCACTGGAACCCGGAGCACACCTTCGGACTGGACGCCGCCCAGGACATCGACGCGGGCATCGAGACGGTCGAGGAGAGCGCATGACCGCCCCGGCCGCGCTGCCGGAGGCCGCCGCCCCCGCCGAACCCCCGGTCCACAAGCCGTCCGCGCGCAAACGGCTGATCCCGTACTGGCTGCTGCTCCCCGGCATCCTGTGGCTGCTGGTCTTCTTCGTCCTGCCGATGGTCTACCAGGCCTCCACCTCGGTGCAGACCGGCTCGCTCGAAGAGGGCTTCGAGGTCACCTGGCACTTCGCGACCTACTGGGACGCCTTCACCGAGTACTACCCGCAGTTCCTGCGCTCCCTGCTCTACGCGGCCACCGCCACCGCGCTGTGCCTGCTGCTCGGGTACCCGCTGGCCTACCTGATCGCCTTCAAGGCGGGCCGGTGGCGCAACCTGCTGCTGGTCCTGGTCATCGCGCCGTTCTTCACCAGCTTCCTGATCCGCACGCTGGCCTGGAAGACGATCCTGGCCGACGGCGGCCCGGTGGTCGCGGTGCTCAACGGCATCGGCTTCCTCGACGTCACCAGCTGGATCGGCCTCACCGAGGGGGAGCGGGTGCTGGCCACGCCGCTCGCGGTGGTCTGCGGTCTGACCTACAACTTCCTCCCCTTCATGATCCTGCCGCTGTACACCTCGCTGGAGCGCATCGACACCCGCCTCCACGAGGCCGCCGGGGACCTGTACGCGCGCCCCGCGACGGTCTTCCGGAAGGTGACCTTCCCGCTCTCCATGCCGGGCGTGGTCTCCGGGACCCTGCTGACCTTCATCCCGGCGAGCGGCGACTACGTGAACGCCGAACTGCTCGGCTCCACGGACACCCGGATGATCGGCAACGTCATCCAGTCGCAGTACCTGCGGATCCTCGACTACCCGACGGCGGCCGCGCTGTCCTTCATCCTCATGGCCATCGTGCTGATCATGGTCACCATCTACATCCGCCGAGCGGGGACGGAGGACCTGGTCTGATGCGTTGGCTCCGCCGCAACCTCGTGGTGATCGCCGGTCTCGGCACGCTCGCCTACATGATCCTGCCGAACGTGGTCGTCACCGTCTTCTCCTTCAACAACCCCACCGGGCGGTTCAACTACGCCTGGCAGGAGTTCTCGCTCGACGCCTGGAAGGACCCCTGCGGGGTCGCCGACCTGTGCGGCTCCCTCGCGCTCTCGCTCCAGATCGCCCTGTGGGCCACCCTCGGGGCCACCGTCCTCGGTACGGCGATCGCCTTCGCACTCGTCCGCTACCGCTTCCGGGCGCGGGGCGCGGTCAACTCGCTGATCTTCCTGCCCATGGCCATGCCCGAGATCGTGATGGCGGCCTCGCTGCTCGCGCTCTTCCTCAACATGGGCATCCAGCTGGGCTTCTGGACGATCCTGATCGCCCACGTCATGTTCTGCCTCAGCTTCGTCGTCGCCGCCGTCAAGGCGCGGGTCCTGTCCATGGACCCGCGGCTGGAGGAGGCCGCCCGCGACCTCTACGCGGGCCCGGTGCAGACCTTCGTGCGGGTCACCCTGCCGATCGCGGCACCCGGCATCGCGGCGGGTGCGCTGCTCTCCTTCGCGCTCTCCTTCGACGACTTCATCATCACCAACTTCAACTCGGGCAACACCGTCACCTTCCCCATGTTCGTGTGGGGATCGGCCCAGCGCGGAACGCCCGTGCAGATCAACGTCATCGGCACGGCGATGTTCGTCATCGCCGTCCTGGTGGTCCTCGCCGGCCAGATGGCCGGCAACCGCCGCAAGAAGGCACAGCCGAAGTAGACCCCTGTAGGGAGTTGGAAGCCATGGCCCCAGTCGCCATGCGGAGTGTTGCGAAATCCCTTTCGGAAGCGAAGCCGGTCTCGTACTGGCTGGACGACCCCGGCAAGCCCGCCGCGCAGCCGGCGCTCACCACCGACGAGCGGTGCGACCTGCTGGTCATCGGCGGCGGTTACAGCGGGCTGTGGACCGCGCTGCTCGCCAAGGAGCGTGACCCCGGCCGGGACGTGGTCCTGATCGAGAGCAAGGAGGCGGGCTGGGCCGCCTCCGGCCGCAACGGCGGCTTCTGCGCCGCCTCGCTCACCCACGGGCTCGCCAACGGGCTGGCCCGCTGGCCCGGTGAGCTGGCCAAGCTGGAGGAGCTGGGCGCCCGCAACCTCGACGCCATCGAGGAGGCGGTCGCCCGCTACGGCATCGACTGCGACTTCGAGCGCACCGGCGAGATCGACGTGGCCACCGAGCCCCACCAGGTCGAGGAGCTGCGCGAACTCCATGAGGAGGCCCAGCGGCTCGGCCTCGCGGGCAGCTCCCAGTGGCTCGACGGGGAGGCGCTGCGCGCCGAGATCGACTCGCCGACCTTCCTCGCGGGCCTCTGGGACCGCGACGGCGTCGCCATGCTCCACCCGGCGAAGCTGGCCTGGGGCCTCAAGCGGGCCTGCCTGGACCTCGGGGTGCGGATCTACGAGAACACCCGCGGCCTGAAGCTGGCCCCGGCGGGCCGGGGGATGACCGTCCAGACCCCCTACGGCACGATCCTCGCGCGCCGGGTCGCCCTGGGCACGAACATCTTCCCTTCGCTGGTCCGCCGCATCCGCCCGTTCACCGTGCCGGTCTACGACTACGCGCTGATGAGCGAGCCGCTGGACGGGGCGCAGCTCGCCGCGATCGGCTGGAAGAACCGGCAGGGGCTGGGTGACAGCGCGAACCAGTTCCACTACTTCCGGATCACCAAGGACCACCGGATCCTGTGGGGCGGCTACGACGCGATCTACCCCTACCGCGGGAAGCTCGACTCCGAGTACGACCACCGTCCCGAGACCTACCTCAGGCTCGCGGAGCACTTCTTCACCGCCTTCCCGCAGCTGGAGGGGCTGAAGTTCAGCCACGCCTGGGGCGGCGCGATCGACACCTGCTCGCGCTTCTCCGCCTTCTTCGGCACCGCGCACTCCGGGAAGGTGGCCTACGCGGCCGGATACACCGGGCTCGGGGTGGGCGCCACCCGCTTCGGCGCGGACGTGATGCTCGACCTGCTCGACGGGGTCTCCACCGAGCGCACCCGGCTGGAGATGGTGAAGTCCAAGCCGATGCCGTTCCCGCCCGAGCCCTTCGCCTGGACCGGCATCACCCTCACCAAGTGGTCACTGGCCCGCGCCGACAGCCGCGGCGGCCACCGCAACCTCTGGCTGCGAACGCTCGACCGCCTCGGTCTCGGCTTCGACAGCTGACCGGCCGCGGGACGGCAGCACTCTCCTGCTCGAGGGACTCCGCGCACGCTCCGGCGCACCCCGCCGGTCGCCGCGTGGCGCGCTTCACCTCCATGGAGTAACGCAACCCGCGTCATAGCCGCGCCCGGCCGCGCTCTCTCCCGGTGAGAACCCTTCACCGCACGAGAGGAACGGAGGCCGGGCGATGACGACGCCGGCGGACAAGACGGCAGTGGAATGGCTCGTATCGGTGGCGCCGGACCCCGACGCCTGCCGGTGGGAGTGGGAGCGCAACCCCCTCGGGGTCGTGCTCCTGCCCGCCGGCCGGCGCTGGGACGTGCTGATCCTGCCCGGGGAGCTGGGGCAGGCCACCCTCGACGTACTGAACCTGCTCCTGGAGCGGCCCGGCCCGGTGCTCGCCGATTTCGGCGACGCGCGGCTGGGCTTCTTCGTGCCTGCGGGCACGGCCTCCCGCTGGATCGGCACGGGCGTGCGCGGAGCGGGCCGCGGGACCTGGATCGTGGTCCCGTACCCCGGCCGGGCGACCGGCGGGGTGCGCTGGCTGGTGCTCCCCGACGGGGAGGGGACGCTCAACGATCCGGCCGTGCTGGAGCTCGCGATGCACGAGGCGGCCGCGCGCGTGGTGGCGGGGGAGGGCCGCACGCCTTGACAAGAGGATGGGTCTGGACCACCTGGGCGCGCCGCTGACCCCCTCCATCCCCCCTGCCCGGAGGCAGTTGTACGAGACCTGGTCGATCCACTGGGACCGCTTCGGCGGAGGGGAGTTCAGCCGGAACGTCGACGCGTACGTCGCGGGCGCGGCCGGCTGACCCACCGCACGCCGAGCAGCAGCGGTGTGCACATCAGCAGGCTGGCCAGCACGTCCAGCGGCCAGTGCCACCCCCGCAGGACCAGCCCGGCGGCCGTCGCCGCCGTGAGGACGAGGGCGGCGGCCGTCGGCCATGCCCGGCGGGTGTACGGGCGCACGAGCAGGGCCGCGCCGAGGTACGCGACGGCCGCGGTGGCCGTGTGGCCCGAGGGGAAGTAGCCGGCGGCCCAGGGCTCCAGGGGGCCGGGGCGGGCGGTCCACTGCTTGAACGGGATGACCAGGGCCGGCACCAGCGCCATCGCCAGTGCGGCCGCACCGGCCGCGAGGCGCCGGCCGCGCCGGGCGGCGTAGGCCGCGGCCAGCAGCAGGACGGGCACGGCGACCGGGACGTTGCCCAGGTCCGCCAGGCGCTCGGTGACGGAGTCCGGGACCGAGCGCAGCAGGGCGCGGCTCAGCGCGTGATCCGGGGTCAGCAGCGGGCCGGAGACCAGCACCTGCCAGGTGATCAGGGAGAAGAGGAGGCCGCAGACGGCGGCGATCAGGAGCTCAGTGGCCGGCCGTCCCGGAACAGGGGGGATGGTTCCGGGACGGCCGCCCGGATCGGGTTGCCGCTCGCCCCGGGGGGTTTGGGGCGGTCGGCCGTCCGATCGGTGAGGAGTGTGCGCGAACGCATGCCCAATACGGCGCTGGGGAAGCCCGGTACTGGAATCGCCCCCGGTCGCCCGGGAGCGGGCTGTCTCACTCATCTGCAGAAACCGTACGGCAGCGAGAGGGGGGCCGACAGCAGGAACGCGCACCCGCCATCGGCCCCCCACACCTTCTTCACAGCCTCCGACCGTTACCGGCGGTAGAGGCCGGGCGCTGCGCTCGCACGTTCTAGCCCTTCGATCAGATGCCCGCGAAAGCGGCCTCGAGGATGTCCAGGCCCTCGTTCAGCAGGTCCTCGCCGATGACGATCGGCGGGAGGAAGCGCAGCACGTTGCCGTAGGTGCCGCAGGTGAGGACGAGCAGGCCCTCGGCGTGGCAGGCCTTGGCGAGCGCACCGGCCGCCTCCGGGAACGGGGTCTTGGACGCGGGGTCCTTGACCAGCTCGATCGCGATCATGGCGCCGCGGCCGCGGATGTCGCCGATGATCTCGTACTTCTCCTGCATGGCCGTCAGGCGGGCCTTCATGACGGACTCGATCTTCTTCGCCGCGGCGTTGAGGTCGAGCTCCTTCATGGTCTCGATGGAGCCGAGCGCACCGGCGCAGGCCACCGGGTTGCCGCCGTAGGTGCCGCCCAGGCCGCCCGCGTGTGCGGCGTCCATGATCTCGGCGCGGCCGGTCACGGCGGCGAGCGGCAGACCGCCCGCGATGCCCTTGGCGGTGGTGATCAGGTCCGGGACGATGCCCTCGTCCTCGCACGCGAACCACTGGCCGGTGCGGCAGAAGCCGGACTGGATCTCGTCGGCGACGAAGACGATGCCGTTGTCGTTGGCGAACTTCACGATCGCCGGGAGGAAGCCCTTCGCCGGCTCGATGAAGCCGCCCTCGCCGAGCACCGGCTCGATGATGATCGCGGCGACGTTGTCGGCGCCGATCTGCTTGGTGATCTGGTCGATCGCCTGGGCGGCGGCCTCGGGGCCGCAGTTCTCGGCGCCGGTGGGCCAGCGGTAGCCGTAGGCGACCGGGACGCGGTAGACCTCGGGGGCGAACGGACCGAAGCCCTGCTTGTACGGCATGTTCTTCGAGGTCAGCGCCATCGTGAGGTTCGTACGGCCGTGGTAGCCGTGGTCGAAGACGACGACGGCCTGGCGCTTGGTGTACGAACGGGCGATCTTGACGGCGTTCTCGACGGCCTCGGCGCCGGAGTTGAACAGCGCCGACTTCTTCGCGTGGTCACCGGGGGTGAGCTCGGCGAGGGCCTCGCAGACCTCCACGTAGCCCTCGTAGGGGGTGACCATGAAACAGGTGTGGGTGAAGTCCGCGAGCTGCGCGGAGGCGCGGCGCACCACGGCCTCGGCGGAGGCGCCGACCGAGGTCACGGCGATGCCGGAGCCGAAGTCGATCAGGCGGTTGCCGTCGACGTCCTCGATGATGCCGCCGCCCGCGCGGGCCGTGAAGACGGGGAGCACGGAGCCCACGCCGCCGGCCACCGTCTCGAGGCGGCGGGCCTGCAGCTCCTGCGACTTGGGGCCGGGGATCGCGGTGACGATGCGGCGCTCCTGCGGGACAGCGGTCATAGAGGGCTCCTGGGGGGTGTTTTCGGACGCACTTGTGTCTTTGTCCGCAGGCTAGGCCCGGCGGAGGGGGTACTGCATGCTCCGTTCGGGAGTGGTGCCCGCGTGTCCTTGTCCGTGACGGCCATAGGAAGGACCGAGGGGGAACACCGCAGGACTCCGCCGGGAGCCCGCCGGACGGCACGGCGAAACCCCGTGCGGGTACGGGCCGGTACGGGCCCATGGCCGCCGCCCGGCAACTACATTGAGCGGCGCAGCGCAGGAACGGTCAGGGGGCAGGGGTTTCATGGACACCGACGGCACGCACGAGACGCGCCCGCCCGGGACCGGGCAGATCCCCCGGCCGGCCGGCCCGCCGCCCCCGGGCCTTCCGCCCATGCCCTCCCACGCCCCCGCGGCCGGGCCGTCGCTGGGCGAATGGCTGCGCGTGCCGCGCGCCTCGGACGGGCCCGGCGTCTGGACGTACGGGCACGTACCGCGGGCCGCCGAGGAGCCCGAGGAAACCCCGACCCGCCAACTGGTCAGCGGAGCCCTGATCGCCCTGCTGGCCGGGCTGCTCCTGTGGTCCCTGCTGTGGAACGGCTACCTCGGCGGCTTCTGGCTCTGGCCCCTCTACATGTTCACGCCCGACTCGTGGGCCGGGACCCTCCCCTCGGTCGTGGCCGCGTACGTCTGGTACGCCGTCGTCGCCGGCATCCTGGCGACGGGCTTCGGCCGGCTCGGCCGCTGGGGAGAGCTGGCCCGCCGGATCCTCACCAGCCGCCCGGTCCGCGCCGTGCACGCGGTCGCCCCGGCCCGCCCCGAGGCGGGCGGCCCGGACGACCCCGCGCGCTGGCCGCAGCTGCGGGCGGCCGGGCTCGACGAGGCCGCCGACCGGCTCGAGGGAGAGGCCGGGGCCGGGCGGATGAACGACGTCGACTACACGCGGATCCGGCGGGCCTGGGACTCCGTGCGGGCCGACCCCTCCCGGCTGCGCGCCTTCGCCGAGGCCGTGCGGGACAAGGGCGCCGGGGCCTGCGCGCACCCGTCCGGGGCCCGGGACCTGCCGGTGCGCGCCGCCCGGCACGACCTGCTGGCCCGGCAGGTGCGGCTCGGCACCGTCGAGGACGGCCCGCGCAACCCCTACGTCCGCCGCGGCACGTCGCTCGCCCTGGACCCCGGCGTACTGGGCACCTCGCTGCTCGCCGTCGGGCCCTCGGGCTCGGGCAAGACCCGGCGACTGGTCCGGCCCGTCGTCGAGTCCCTCGCACTCCAGGCGCTCGCCGGCCAGGCCGCCGTCGTCGCCGTCGGCGCGGCCGGCGCCCAGCTCGGCCCCGACGCCGCCTACGACGTCGTGGTCCGCATCGGCGACCCCGCGTCCGTCTACGACCTCGACCTGTACGGCGGCACCACCGACCCCGACGAGGCCGCCACCCTCCTCGCCGAGGCCTTCGTCGGGGACGTCCCCGGTATGGAGGTGCGCCGGGCGGCGACCGCGCTCGCCCAGCTCCTCGGCCCGTTCCGGGCGGCGTACGGCCGCTTCCCCGCCGTGCCCGAGCTGCGCGAACTGCTCGACCCGCTCCCCGACGCCTTCGACGCGCTGCGCCGGGAGCTGGCCGACGCCGGACATCACGCGATGCTCCGCGAGCTCGACGCCCGGCAGCGGCAGCACCGGGCCCCCGGCGACCCCGGGCCGCTGCTGGCGGACCGGGTGGCGCTGCTCGACCGGCCCGCCTTCGCCCCCTTCTTCGACACCACCGGCCAAAGCCGGCCGTTCTCCCTGCGCACCCTCGAGCACCCGATCCGCGTCCGCGTCGACCTGCCCGAGCGCGGCCACGCCGACGCCTCCCGGATGCTGGCCAGGCTGCTGCTCGCCCAGTTCGGCGCCGCCGCGGCCGCCCGCAGCGACCGCTCCCTCTTCGCCTTCCTGGCCTTCGACGACGCCTCGCACACCCTGACCCCGCAGACCGTCCGGGGCGTACAGCGGCTGCGCTCGGCGAACGCCGGAGTCCTGCTCACGCTGCGCACGCTGGACGACGTACCGGAAGAGCTGCGGACGCCGCTGCTCGGCGCGGTCGGCTGCCGCATGGCGTTCTCCGGGGTCACCACCTGGGACGGCAGGCGCTTCGCCGAGGCCTGGGGCACCGAGTGGGTGGAGACGCGCGACGTCACCCACCGCACGGTCTTCGCCGACCAGCCGCTGACCCGGCTGATCCACGCCTTCCGCAAGCTCGTCACCGGCAAGGCCGTCACCACCGACGCGGTCACCGTGCGGCAGGTGGAGCGCGAGCGGTGGTCCGCCTCGGACCTGGCGCACGCGGTGCCGCCGGGCCACGCGGTGCTGTCGCTGACCTCCGTGCAGGGGGAGCGGGCGGCTCCGCTGCTGGTCCGGCTCGGGGGAACGGCCTGAGCGGACCCGTACGAGGTGGCAGAATCGAGGGGAGCCGTTCATACGACACGGCGAAATCGGGTGCGGCTCCCCTGATGCCCTGGTGCCGCACCTCCCGCCGTCCCGCCGTCCCGCCGTCCCCTCCGCTAAGGCCCCGGTAACCGATGCCGCTCACCCTCGCCTCGCTCGTCCAGCACTCGGCGCTCAAGCTCAGCGTCCGGGCGGGGGAGAGCCGCCTCGACACCCCCGTGCGCTGGGCCCACGTCAGCGAGCTCGCCGACCCCGTGCCCTACATGGAGGGCGGGGAGCTGCTCCTGATCACCGCGATGAAGCTGGACGCGCAGGACCCGCAGGAGATGGGCCGCTACGTGCGCCGCCTCGCCGCCGCCGGGGTCGTCGGCATCGGCTTCGCGGTCGGTGTCAACTACGAGGCGATCCCCGAGGCGCTGGTCGAGGCCGCCCGCAAGGAGGACATGCCGCTGCTGGAGGTGCCGCGGCGCACCCCCTTCCTCGCCATCAGCAAGGCCGTCTCCGCCGCCCTCGCCGCCGACCAGTACCGGGCCGTGACCGCCGGGTTCGAGGCGCAGCGGGAGCTGACGCGGGCCGCGCTCTCCGCCGACGGGCCCGCCGAGCTGCTGGCGAAGCTGGCGGCGCACGTGCACGGCTGGGCCGCGCTGTACGACGCCTCGGGCTCGGTCGTCGCGGCCGCCCCCGACTGGGCCGCCCGGCGCGCCGCCCGGCTCACCCCGGACGTGGAGCGGCTGCGGGAGCGGCCCGCGCCCGCGAGCGCCGTCGTCGGCGGCTCGGAGGACCGGGTCGAACTGCAGTCCCTGGGCACGGGCCGACGGGCGCGCGGCGCCCTGGCCGTGGGCACCGGGGCGCCTCTGGGCACGGCCGAGCGGTACGCCGTGCACTCCGCGGTCGCCCTGCTCACCCTCACCACCGAGCGCTCGCGCTCGCTGCACGACGCCGAGTCCCGGCTGGGGGCGGCGGTCCTGCGGATGCTGCTCGCCGGGGAGGCGGAGCACGCGCGGGCCGTCGCCGGGGACCTGTACGGGGCGCTGCTGGAGGTGCCGTTCCGGCTGATCACGGCCGAGGCGGCGCTGCCGGGCACCGCCCAGCCGGAGGGGCTGGCCCTGCTGGCCGACACGGTGGAGTCGGCGGCGTCCCGCACCGGGGAGCCGCTGCTGGTGGTCCCGGAGCCGGGCCGGCTCGTGGTCCTGGCCACCGACGGGGGAGCGGCCGTGCAGGCCTGCATGGACCACGCGGAGGCGCTGGAGGCCCGCCGCGGCCGGGACGCGGCCGGCCCGGAGCCCGACGAACTCGTGGTCGGCCTGTCCGCGCCGGCCGGTCCGGGCACCGTCGCAGCCGCCCTGAAACAGGCCGACCAGGCCCTGGCCGTGGCCCGGCGGCGGGGGCGGCCGATGGTGGAGCACGAGGAGATGGCCGCCGGCTCGGTCCTGCCGCTGCTGGCCGACGACGCCGTACGGGCCTTCGCGGACGGCACCCTGCGCGCGCTGCGGGAGCACGACGCGACCGGGCGCGGAGACCTGGTGGCCTCGTTGCAGGCCTGGCTCTCCCGGCACGGCCAGTGGGACGCGGCCGCCGCCGACCTCGGCGTGCACCGGCACACCCTGCGCTACCGGATGAAGCGGGTCGAGGAGATCCTCGGCCGCTCCCTGGACGACCCGGACGTCCGCATGGAGCTCTGGCTCGCCCTCAAGGCCTCCCCGCCTCCGTCGTAGCCGGTGCCGGTGCCCGTGCATGTGCCGAACGGGATGCCGGAGCGGAGCCCCAGCAGCGGACCCGCAGGGTGCGACAGTGACAAAGCGGCGCGCCCCGGACAGCGGGTACTACACCCCGGATAAACCACGAAACCCCGACGGAGTCCTACGGTGGTGGGGACAGGACCCACCGCACACATTCGAAGGGCCGGGATTCGCATGACTTCCACCCACGCCTTCTGGCTCGCCGGCCGCCTGGCCACCGGCGACGACAGCTTCGACGTCCACTCCCCGTGGGACGGCCGCCTGGTCGGCACGGTCAGCGTGCCCACCGACGCCCAGGTCGAAGAGGCCGTGGCCGCGGCGTACGCCGTGACGGCGGAGTTCTCGGCGACCCCCGCCCATGTGCGCGCCGCCGCCCTGGACCACGTGTCCAAGCGGCTCGCCGAGCGCACCGAGGAGATCGCCCAGCTGATCTCCGCCGAGAACGGCAAGCCGGTCAAGTGGGCGCGCGGTGAGGTCGGCCGTGCGGTGTCCGTGTTCCGCTTCGCCGCCGAAGAGGCCCGCCGCTTCAACGGCGGAGAGGCCCAGCGCCTGGACACCGACGCCGGTGGCGTCGGCCGTCTCGCGCTGACCCGCCGCTTCGTCAAGGGCCCCGTCCTCGGGATCGCGCCGTTCAACTTCCCGCTGAACCTGTGCGCCCACAAGGTGGCCCCGGCCATCGCCGTCGGCGCGCCGATCATCCTGAAGCCCGCCCCGGCCACGCCCCTGTCCGGGCTGATCCTGGGTGAGCTGCTCGCCGAGACCGACCTCCCGGCCGGTTCCTGGTCGGTGCTGCCGGTCGCGAACGAGAAGATGCCCGCCCTGGTCAAGGACGAGCGCCTCCCCGTCATCTCCTTCACCGGCTCCGACACCGTCGGCTACGCGATCCAGCAGTCGGTGCCCCACAAGCACTGCACGCTGGAGCTCGGCGGCAACGCCGCGGCCGTGGTCCTCGCCGACTGGTCCTCCGAGGCCGACCTCGACTGGGCCGCGACCCGCATCGCGACCTTCTCGAACTACCAGGCCGGCCAGTCCTGCATCTCCGTGCAGCGCGTGATCGCCGACGCCTCCGTCTACGACCGCCTCGTCGAGAAGGTCGTCGCGCAGGTCCAGGCCCAGGTCACCGGCGACCCCTCCGACTCCGCCACCGACGTCGGCCCCCTCGTCTCCGAGGACGCCGCCAAGCGCGTCGAGTCCTGGGTCGAGGAGGCCGTCTCCGCCGGGGCCAAGCTCCTCACCGGCGGCAAGCGCGAGGGCGCCTCGTACGAGCCGACCGTGCTCGCGGACGTCCCGGCGGGCGTCAAGCTCGCCACCGAAGAGGTCTTCGGGCCGGTCCTCACCCTCACGAAGGCGGAGGGCACCGACGAGGCCTTCGCCGCGGTGAACGACTCGAAGTTCGGTCTGCAGACCGGCGTCTTCACCCGCGACATCCAGGTCGCCTTCCGCGCCCACCGCGAGCTCGAGGTCGGCGGCGTGGTCATCGGCGACGCGCCGTCCTACCGCGCCGACCAGATGCCCTACGGCGGCGTCAAGCAGTCCGGTGTGGGCCGCGAGGGTGTCCGCTACGCGATGGACGACTACACGTACGAGCGGGTCCTGGTCCTGACCGGCCTCGACATCTGATCTCGTACGGCCCACAAGCCGACGGCCGGAGCCTACTGTGCGGGGGCTCCGGCCGTCCTTCTTTTCACCCCTGTGACCTGCGGAAACAGTCAGATCTTGGCTGGCTCCCGGGAGTAACGGGAACACGGGGTCCGCTCTCGCGGCCATGATGGGCTCAGGCAGCCAGCGCCCCAGTACCGACGGCGAACTCCCGAAGCCCCGCACTCGCGCGGACCCGTTCAGCAGATCCGACGTCAGCGCCCGCAGCGCTGGACGTCGCACCTCAACGGGGGACCGTCAAGCGGCTCACCATGCCGTGAGGAGCTCCTCGGGTGTGAGGTGGGTGACGCCGTCGGCGGTGCAGCCGCTGCGGGCGATCGCGAGTAGGGGAGTGTCATCGTCCGCGCCTGGGAGCTGGGAGCGGTGGGTGATCAGACGGGCCAGGTCTCGGTGGTCGAAGGGCTTGTTCTCCAGCCACTTGATCGACCCGACGACGGTGATCTTCTTGGCGATGGGTGCGCGGTCGGCACCGATGATGTCGATCTCCGGGTCGTTCGTACGGGTCCAGTAGCCACCGACGACGTCGGTTCCCTCCGGGAGACGGTCGTCGGCCAGCCGCCACAAGCTCTCGCGGATGACCGGTTCGATGGCTCTGCCGCGCCAGGACGTCCAGCTGGCACGGATGGAGTCCAGGACCCGGTCACCACGGCCTCGTTCGACGGCCGGGATACCAGGGCCGATGAAGGAGAGCCAGAAACGCAGGTACGGGTCTTCGATCCGGTAGCGGGTCTCGCGACTTGGACGGGTCGACAGGGGCAGGTCGGCGGCGACCGTGCGGCGACCGGTGAGGAGGTCAAGGGAACGGGTCAGTGAGCCGGGGTTGAGGCCGCCCGCGGCCCGCCCGATCAGCGTGAACGTGCGCTCGCCGAGGCCGATGGCTCCCAGGACGGTCCGGGCCTGTGCCTCGGTCGGGAACTCGGCGGCCAGCGTGCGCTCGCCACTCACCAGCAGGGCCGAGGTCGGCCTTTGCAGCGCCAGGCCCAGGTAGTCCCACAGGCCCGCGCCCTGTGGCCATTCCTCAAGGATCAGCGGGAGTCCGCCGCTGACGAGGTAGGCGTCGAAGGCGTCGGCGGACGGCAGATCCAGCATCCGTGCGACGTCCGCCGGGGTCAGCGGGGGGACGACCATCTCGGTGCCGCGCTGGTAGAAGGGCCGCCCGTAGGTGTTGAGCTGCTCCATCATGGCGATGTCCGAGCCGATCAGCACGAGGAGGACCGGCAGCTTGGACAAAGTCCGGTCGAAGGCCTTTTGCAGGGCACCCTCGAAGCTGGGGTCCTCGCGCACGAGGTAGGGCATCTCATCCATGACAACGATGCTGGGCACATCGGCGGGCAGCGCGGAAGCAAGCAGACTGAAGGCGGCGTCCCAGGTCTGGGGGGCCGCAAAGTCGGCGAAATGGCCTGCCTCGGGGAGGCTGGAAGCGGCCACCTCGGCCGTGAAGCCGGCCAGGTCCCCGTCCCTCGAACCGCCAACCGCGGTGAAGAAGACGTGCGCGAGCCCGGCACGCTCCACGAACTCCTCCACCAGCCGGGACTTGCCCACCCGCCGGCGTCCTCGGATCAGCACCGCCCGGCCAGGCCGACCGCTGCGCCCACCTGTCCTCACCGACGCCAGCAGATCGTCCAGGAGACCCAGCTCGGTACCACGACCGATGAACCCGTGCATGGCGCCCCACCTCCACAGAAAGAGAGACTTGCTTCAAAGATACTTTCATCAATGAAAGTCCACTACCAAGTGGGGCGCGGATCAGCGCCTCGTCCAGCACCGGGCGGAACGCGTCCTCCTCATCGCCTCTGACCAGCGGAACAGCCGGATCCCGGCTGGTTCCCCGGACGCGTCACGTCTGCCGGGTCAGGAGGCGCAGCAAGGCGTGGACCGCCGCTTCGTCCAGGACGGAGGCCGTGCCGGGGATCAGCCGGGCCAGCAGCGATGCGAAGCGGACGTCCGGCTGCCGGAGCAAGGGCTCGCCGCCCTCCCAGAACGCCGCACGGAGCCGTTGCGCCGTGAGCTGCCCGTCGCCCGCCGACGTGGTGACGAGGAACCGGGCGAGGCGCCGGTCCAGGTGGGTCGGCGTCCAACGGCCCGCGGTCAGGTCGTCGGCCAGGTCCTGGGCCAGTTCACCGACGCAGACGGCGGGTTCGGCGAGGTCGGCGTGGGTGGTGTGGTCGGTGGGGGTCGTCATGGGGTGGTGCCATGGCCTTCCGTGAGTGCCGGTCCGCGGCAGGGCCACGGCGGATGGTGCGGGGCGAAGTCCCCGCCGGGAATGCGAAGTCCCCGCCGGGAACGCGAAGTGGGCGCGTGTTCCGCCGTCGCCGGCCGAACACGCGCCCACGGCACCGGAGGCGGTGCGGATCGCCGCGGCGGGGGTGTGCGCGACGTCCGCTCCCGAGTCCCGCCCTCAGCGCGAGGGCAGGACCGGGACCACGCTTCGGTGGTCGGGAGGGGTCAGCTCGCAGCCGCGGTCCGGCGGCCGGTGACGGCGCGGAGGATCACGGCGAGAGCCACCAGGACGATGCCGAACCAGATGACGCTCGAGACGCCCACGTGGTCCGCGAACAGGCCGCCGATGAGGGCGCCCAGGGCGATGCAGGTGTTGTAGGCCATGGTGTTGAGCGACATCGCGGCCTCGAAGGTCTCGGGAGCCGCCGAGAGCGTCATGTTGATCTGGCTGAGCTGGACGACACCGAAGGCGAGGCCCCACAGGACCATGGCGGCGATCACGCCGATGTTGTTCGTGCCGGTGGTCAGCAGCATGACGAGTGCGGCGATCAGAATCAGGCCGCCCACGATGAAGCTGCCCCGCAGGCTCTTGTTGACGGTCTGGCCGCCGATGAAGTTGCCGATCGCGCCGCCGATACCGAAGACGATGAGGACGACGGTGATGAAGCCGACGGTGGCGGACGCACTTTCCTCCAGGTAGGGACGGACGAAGGTGTAGGCACCGAAGTGGCCGAGGACGAAGAAGACGACCATGACCAGGACCACGCGCAGCGGCACGTTCTTGACGGGCAGTCCGAAGACCTCGCGGACCGAGACCGCGTTGGCCGAGGGCAGCGACGGAATCGTGAAGGCGACCGCGAGGAACACCAGGGCGCTGAGGCCGGCCCAGATGAGGAAGGTGGCGCGCCAGTCGCTGGCGCTCTCCAGCAGGGTGCCGAGCGGGATGCCGACGACGGTGGCGATCGAAATGCCGGACATCACGACGGCGGCGGCCCGGTTGGCGTGCTTCTCGGGGACGATGCGCATGGCCATGCTGACGCCGATGGCCCAGAAGACGCCGCTGGCGAAGCCCATGATCAGGCGGGTGCCCAGGATCAGCGGGTAGTTCGGGGCGATCGAGGTGATCAGGTTGCCGACGGCCAGGACGGCCAGCAGCGTGGTCAGCAGCCGGCGCCGGTTGACGCGCCGGGTCCATGCCACGATGAACGGCACGCCGAGACCGGCTGCGACACCCTGCGCCGTGACCATGAGGCCGGCCGCGCCCACGGAGACGTGCAGGCTCTCGCTGAGCGGGGTGAGCAGGCCGATCGGCATCAGTTCGGTGGTGAGGAAGACGAACAGACTGGCGGTGATGGCAGCCACACCCAGCCATCCCCGGGTCGGGGACACCTGCTTCTGTGGCGCGACGGGGGTGCTTGTCTCTTCTTGAATGGTCATGTCATCTCTCCGGATGTGGTCAGGCGTGGTACGCGCATGCCTCGTGGCGCTGGGGTCCAGCGGGGAAGTCACGGCGTGGGGAGGTGCGCCCGCCGTTATCCGCTGCGTTCCTGTTCCAGAGCGGGGTGGTCGGGGAGGTGCGAGTCGGTGGTGCGGGGCGGAGCCGAGGGGGTCTCCTCGGACTTCGGTTTGGGTGGGCGCGGTTGGCCGAGCACGACCGCCAGGAGGATGACGGCCATGCCGACGATCTGCAGGGCGGACAGCGTCTGGTCCTTGACGAAGTAGCCCAGCAGGGTCGCCACGACCGGGCTGCCCAGCGCGAGGAAGGAGACCGCCACGGCCGGCAGGCGTTCGATGCCCCGGAACCAGACGATGTAGCTCAGGACCGCGCCCAGGGTGATGAGGTAGGTGAACCCGATGACGTTGGACCCGGTGAGACCGTTGGGAAGGTCTTCCAGCGAGAGCCAGAACGGCAGCAGGACCAGGCCGCCCGCCGTGAGTTGCCACCCGGTGAACGTGAGCAGGCTGACGCCCTCCGGCCTGCCCCACCGTTTGGTCAGTGTGATGCCCGAGGCCATGCACAGGGCCCCGCCGACCGCGGCGAGGACTCCGATGGCGTCGAGGGACGCCGCGCCTTTGAAGACGAGCAGTACCACGCCCCCGGTGCCCATCGCGCAGGCCAGGGCGTGGACGGCTCTGATCCTGTCACCGAGGAAGAGGGCGGCGAGGATCACGACGAACATGGGCTGTGCCGACATGATCATGGCGGCGATGCCGCCCGGAAGCCGGTAGGCCGCGACGAAGAGCAAGAAGTTGAAGGCGCCGATGTTCAGTACGCCCAGCACCAGCGCTCGCCACCACCAGATGCCGGCGGGCAGCTTGCGACCGAGGGCCAGCAGGAACAGGCCGCCCGGCAGGGCCCGCATGGTGGTTGCCAGGAGCGGGCGGTCCGGTGGCAGCAGCTCGGTGGTGACCAGGTAGGTGCTGCCCCAGATGGCCGGAGCCAGGCCGGTCAGGGCCGCCGTGAGTCCGTTCTGTCTGCTCTTCATCTTGCCTCAAATCCCGTGGGAATCACCGTGGTTCGCGATGTCCGTCCGCCGTCCGGCTCAGTCGAAGATCGGGTCGCGGTCGCGGCCGCGCTTCAGCTCGAAGAAGCCGTCGGTGCTCGCCACGGCAAGCACGCCGTCCCAGAGCGTTCCGGCGGCTTCGCCACGGGGGGCGGGGGTGAGCACGGGGCCGAAGAACGCCAGCGGCTTTCCGTCGGGGCCGGGCACGTGGATCACGGGGGTGCCGACCTCCGAACCGACCGGGTCCATCCCCTCGTGGTGCTCGGCCCGCAACGGCTCGTCCCAGGAGGTGTCGTCCGCGGCCTCGATCAGGTCGGCGGGCAGACCCGCCTCCTCCAGGGCGGCGCGGATCATGTCGTGGCCGAGCCCGGCCTTCTCCTGGTGGATCAGCCGGCCCATGGCGTTGTAGAGGGGGCGCAGCACCTCGTTGCCGTGCCGCTCCTGTGCCGCGATGCACACGCGCACGCAGGCCCAGCCGTCGATCATGCCCTGGCGGTACTTCTCCGGGACCTCGCGGCCCTGGTTGAGGACCGACAGGCTCATGATGTGGAAACGGGTCTCCAGCGGCCGGACCTGCTCCACCTCCAGCATCCAGCGCGAGGTGATCCACGCCCAGGGGCAGCGGGGGTCCACCCATATGTCGGCGACGGTCGTCTCGGTACGGGATGGTGCGGTGCTCATGGCGGTCGCTCGTCCTTTCGGTGTCACGGGCGCGAGGGCGCGCCAAGGCATGCCTCGGCGGTGTGCGCCCAGATGCGAGAGGTAGGGGGAGACAGCAGCGGAAGCGCGGCCCCGGCATGCCGGAGGAGCCCCGATCGGGGCCCCGCCCGGCGCAGTTGGCCCGAGGACGTTCCCGACGTCTGCGTTGTCACCAGTGTCGGGCCGGGGGCATCAATGAGTCCAACACATGCTTGTCACGTGATGGATCTCGTATCACGATGGATCCATGGAGCTCCAGCAGATGCGGTACGTGATCGCCGTGGCCGAGACGAACAGCTTCACGAGGGCTGCCCAGCGCTGCCTGGTGGTCCAGTCGGCGCTCAGCCACCAGATCGCGCGCCTGGAGAAGGAATTGGGTGCGAGGCTCTTCGAACGCACCAGCCGCCGGGTCCGGTTGACCCCGGCGGGCGCCGCGTTCCTGCCCGCCGCCCGCCAGTGCCTGGACGCGGCGGAGCGGGCCGCCGCCGAAGTCGCGGCGGCCGTGGGGGAGGTGCGCGGACGCCTCGCGGTGGGGCTCATCCCCACCGTCGCAGCCGTGGACATCCCCCACGTCCTCAAGGACTTCCACCAGCGCCATCCGAAGGCCCGGATCAGTCTCAGTGTGGGAGCGAGCGACGAGCTCGTCGAGCGGGTCAGGCAGGGTGAGCTCGAGGTGGCCTTCCTCGGCATCCCGGTCACGGCCCGTCCCCGGGGCGTCATGGCCCGGGAGATGGCCCGGGAGCGGCTGGTCGCCGTGGTCTCCCCGGACCACCCGCTCGCCGGCGAGACCTCCGTCGACCTGCGCAGGCTGTCCTCGGAGGTGTTCGTGGACCTCCCGGCGAAGACCGCCGGCCGCGCCCAGTCCGATCTGGCCTTCACCGCCGCCGGCCTCACCCGCGAGGTCGCCTTCGAGGTGACCAACGCGGACTACCTGGCCCGTCTGGTCGGCGCGGGCCTCGGCGTGGCCCTGCTCCCGCCCGCGTACGTGGCGGGCCTGACCGGGATGGCCACGATCGAGGTGACGGACGCGCCGTCACGCGCCGAGTACGTGATCTGGGGCCGGGAGAGCCGTACGCCGGCGGCCGCGGCCTTCCTGGAGCTGTTGGGCATCGAGGAGGAGTGAACGGGCGCGCGGACGAGCCGGGGGCGGCTCCCGCCCGTTTCGGGTGGGAGCCGCCCCCGGCTCGTCTTCGACCGCCCCGGCAGGGGCTCAGGCCCGGACCGCCAGGGCGCGTTCGGCCAGGCCGGAGCCGAGCAGCGCGCGGTGGATCTCCGAGGTCGCGGTGGACCGGTTGAGCGTGATGTAGTGCAGGCCGGGAGCGCCTTCGGCCAGCAGCCGCTCGGCCATCGCCACCGCATGGTCGACGCCGATCCGCCGCCCCGCCGATCCGCCGCCCGAGGCCTCCAGTTGCCGGGCCAGCGCCTCGGGGAACGTGGCCCCGCTCAGCTCGGCGAACCGGGCGATCTGACGGGCGTCCGTGGCCGGCATGATCGCGGGGATGATCGGGATGTCGCACCCCGCCGCCACGACCCGGTCCCGCAGCCGCAGGTAGTCCTCGGCCCGGAAGAACATCTGGGTGACGGCGTAGTCCGCGCCCGCCCGGCACTTGGCCACGAAGTGCCGGACGTCGGACTCCCAGTCGGGGGAGCGCGGGTGGCGCTCGGGGAACGCGGCCACGCCGACGCTGAACTCCCCCGATTCGCGCACCAGCCGCACCAGCTCCCAGGCGTGGGAGAAGCCGCGCGGGTGCGGGATCCAGGGCGCGTTCGGGTCGCCCGGCGGGTCCCCCCGCAGAGCCAGGACGTCCCGGACACCGGCGTCCGCGTACTGGCCGATCACGTGTCGCAGTTCGGAGACCGAGTGCGCCACCGCCGTCAGGTGGGCCACCGGGCGCAGTGTCGTCTCCGCGGCGATCCGCTTCGTCAGTTCGACGGTGCGGTCACGGGAGGACCCCCCGGCCCCGTAGGTGACCGAGACGAAGCTCGGGGCGAACGCCTCGATGCGGCGGATCGCCTGCCACAGGCCGGCCGTGCCCGCCTCCGTCCGGGGCGGAAAGAACTCGAAGGAGAACGAGGGCGCCCCGGTGGAGAGGAGTTCGCGCAGCCCCGTCACGCCGGCTCCCCCGGCCACGCGCCGATCTCCGCCGCAGCCTCGGCCCCGTACGCCCGGTGCAGCCGCTCCGACAGGTCCCACGCAAGCAGCTTGTACTCCTGGGTGCCGAAGGACTCCAGGACGATCGTGGCCACGGCGCAGCCCAGTTGGGCCGCCCGGCGGTGCGGCAGCCCCCGGGAGAGGCCCGCGAGGAAGCCGGCCCGGAAGGCGTCGCCCACCCCGGTGGGGTCCGTGGCCCGGTCCGTCGCGACGGCGGGCACGTGCTCGGCCGGCCCGTCGGCGGTCAGGATCGAGACCCCGTCCGCGCCCCGGGTGACGATCCACACGCCCACCCGCGACAGCACCTCGGCCTCGCTCCACCCGGCCCGCTGTTGCAGCAGCGCGCTCTCGTACGCGTTGGTGAAGAGGAACCGGGCCCCGTCCACGAGCAGCCGGACCGACTCCTGGTCGAGGCGCGCCAGTTGCTGCGAGGGATCGGCCGCGACCGGGATGCCGGCGGCGTGCGCCGCCCTGGTGTGGCGGACCATCGCCTCCGGCACGTCGGGGGCGACCAGGACGAGGTCCAGGGCGCCGACGCGGTCCACGACCTCGGCCAGGTCGATCTCCTGGGCCTCCACCATGGCACCCGGGTAGAACGAGGCGATCTGGTTGTGGTCGACATCGGTCGTGCACATGAAGCGGGCGGTATGGCGCCTGGGGCTGAGCCTGACCGATCCGGTGTCCACGCCGGAGGCGCGCAACTGGACGTCGTACTCGGCGAAGTCCGTGCCGGCCGCGCCGACCAGCACCGGGGCCAGCCCGAGCTGGCCCAGCCCGAAGCAGATGTTCGCGGCCACGCCGCCCCGGCGCACCTGGAGGTCGTCCACGAGGAACGACAGGGAGATCGTTGCCAGGCTCTCGGGGATGATCTGCTCGGCGAAACGCCCCGGGAAGGTCGCCAGGTGGTCGGTGGCGATGGATCCGGTGACGGCGATGTCCATGATCACATCCCAGCGGCCGCGCGGAGGGCCTGGGCGCGGTCGGTGCGCTCCCAGGTGAAGTCCGGCAGCTCGCGGCCGAAGTGGCCGTAGGCGGCGGTCTGGGCGTAGATCGGGCGCAGCAGGTCGAGGTCGCGGATGATGGCGGCCGGGCGGAGGTCGAAGACCTCGGCGATGGCGTCCTCGATCTTGTGGGTGTCGACCTTGGCGGTGCCGAAGGTCTCGACGAACAGGCCGACGGGCTCGGCCTTGCCGATCGCGTAGGCGACCTGGACCTCGCAGCGCGAGGCGAGGCCGGCGGCGACGACGTTCTTGGCGACCCAGCGCATCGCGTAGGCGGCCGAGCGGTCGACCTTGGAGGGGTCCTTGCCGGAGAAGGCGCCGCCGCCGTGGCGGGCCATGCCGCCGTACGTGTCGATGATGATCTTGCGGCCGGTCAGGCCGGCGTCGCCCATCGGGCCGCCGATCTCGAAGCGGCCGGTCGGGTTCACGAGCAGGCGGTAGCCCTCGGTGTTCAGCTTGATGCCGTCCTCGGCCAGCTGGGCCAGCACGTGCTCGACCACGTGCCGTCGGATGTCCGGGGCCAGCAGGGCGTCGAGGTCGATGCCGCTCGCGTGCTGCGAGGAGACGACCACCGTGTCCAGACGGACCGGGGTCTCCCCGTCGTACTCGATGGTGACCTGGGTCTTCCCGTCGGGACGCAGGTACGGGATCGTCCCGTTCTTGCGCACCTCGGACAGCCGGCGCGACAGCCGGTGCGCCACCTCGATCGGCAGCGGCATCAGGTTGGGGGTCTCGTCGGTGGCGTAGCCGAACATCAGGCCCTGGTCGCCGGCGCCCTGCTTGTCGAGCTCGTCGCCCTCCTCACCTGCGGCGGCACCCTCGACCCGGCTCTCGTAGGCGGTGTCGACGCCCTGCGCGATGTCCGGGGACTGCGCGCCGATGGACACCGAGACCCCGCAGGAGGCGCCGTCGAAACCCTTGGCGGAGGAGTCGTAGCCGATCTCCAGGACGGCCTCGCGCACCAGCGCAGGAATGTCGGCCCAGGCGGAGGTGGTCACCTCGCCTGCCACATGCACCTGGCCGGTGGTGATGAGGGTTTCCACCGCCACCCGGGACCGCGGGTCTTGGGCGAGCAGGGCGTCGAGGACGGTGTCGCTGATCCGGTCGGCGATCTTGTCGGGATGACCCTCGGTCACCGATTCGGAGGTGAACAGACGGTGGGACACGGGGTGGCGCTCCTGTCGTACGGACGGGCGTGGATGGGAACCGGCGGGGCACGTGCCCCCGGGCCGGGGCCTCCCGCTGGGGAGGCCCCGGTGGGTGTCCGGGATCAGGACAGGCGGTGCACGGTGAACTCGACCGGTACGTCGAAGACGGGCCGGGTGGTGGAGAAGACCACCTCGTGGCCGAAGCCCTCGTCGGCCACCAGCTTTTCGAAGTACTCCACGTCGCCCATGGTGCTGAAGAAGAGGATCATGCGACCCTTCTCCGTCAGGTGGGCGCGGGCCTCGCGGAAGAAGCGGGTCAGCGCCTGGTAGCCGGCATCGGTACCCGCTACGTCCGCGTAGTCGTTGGCGGCGAACCACTGGAACGGCGGGTTGAAGACGATCAGGTCGAAGCGGCCTTCGACCGCATTGAAGACATCGCTCTCGCGCGCCTCGACGCGGTCGGCGACCCCGTTCAGCTCCGCGTTGACACGGACGGCGGCCACGGCGTGCGGGTTGAGGTCCACCGCCAGGACCTCGGCGCCCTTCTTGGCGGCGATCAGGGCCAGCGAACCGCTGCCGGTGCCCATGTCGAGGACCCGGTCACCCGGTTCGACCTCGGCGAAGACCGCGCCGCCGAGCATCGGGGACACCGGGCAGGGCGTCATGACCTGCGAGGGGACCCGCAGGGTCAGGCCCAGGAACGGGTGGGTCTGCTCGCCCTCCTCGCCGCCGCCGTACGCGGCCATGGCCTGGCGCAGTTCCTTGATCTCCTTCACCCGTTCCTCGGATACGAGCGGGCGGTAGGACTCGGCTTCGGACGTGGACTGCTGGTCGAGCTTCGTCATGGTGACGTATCCATTCGTGTGTGGTGCGAGAGGAAACGCGTGCGGTGGGTAGAGGGGGGTGCGGGGAGGGCGTCTGTCAGCCGGACAGGGACCCGGCCCGGAGCCGGGCGTGCGCCGCGGCCAGCCGGCCGCCGACCTCGGCCGTGCTGATGAGCACGGCCATGTTGGCCTTGGACGAGCGGCCTCCCGTGGCCGCGTCCACCGCACGCATCAGGTACTTCGTGATCGCCTGGCCCCGGATGCCGTCCCGGTCGGCTGCGGCCATGGCCTCGGTGATCGCGGCGTCGACCTCGTCGCTGTCGATCGCCTCCTCCGGCCGGACCGGCGTGGTGATCAGGAACGAGCTGTTGTTGCCGAGCGCCCAGTGGTTCTCGATCGACCGGGCGATCACCTCGTCGTCGTCCAGCCGCAACGGGCTGCGGAAACCGCTGGACACGCAGTAGAACGCGGGGAAGTCGTCCGACCGGTACGAGACCACCGGTACGCACTGGGTCTCCAGGTACTCCAGCGTCAGGCCGAGGTCCAGGATCTTCTTCCCGCCGGCGCACACCATCGCGACCTTGGAGCGGGTGAACTGGATCAGGTCGGAGGACACGTCCATGGTCTTGTCCGCGCCCCGGTGCACCCCGCCGATGCCGGCCGAGGAGAGGAACGCGATCCCCGCCAGTTCGGCCGCCACCAGGGTGGAGGCGACCGTCAGCGCGCCCATCCGGCCCTGTGCCAGGACGACGGGCATGTCCCGGCTGCTGACCTTGGGGATGCCCGGAGTCGAGGCGAACCGGTCTATGTCCGCGTCGGTCATGCCGACCACGATCTTGCCGCCTTCGACGGCGATCGTGGCCGGGACCGAGCCGCCCGCCCGGACGGCCTCCTCGACCTTGCGGGCGGTCGCGGCGTTGTCCGGGTACGGCAGGCCGTGGGTGATGACGTTGGACTCCAGCGCCACCACCGGGCGGCCTTCGTGGAGCGCGTCGGCCACCTCGGCACTGAAGGCGAGGGGGATGTCCTTGTGGGGAAGCGAGGTCGTGGTTTTCACAGCCGTCTCTCAGTCGGTGTCGGGGCCGTAGTTCGGTACCTTCCCGAGGATGTGTCTGCGGTTGACGATCTCCGGGATGTAGACCTCCTCGTTCCAGAGCTCCTTGTCGACCGACTCGACCGCGATCGACACCACTCCCTCGTCGCAGCCGAAGGCGTTGGTGACCGCCTTGGTCACCGCCGCCACCAGCTCGGACTGCTGCTCGTCGCTGAGTGCCATCGGAAAGTGCTTGATGTTGACGTGCGGCATGACGGTGTCCTTCCGGATGTTCAGGCGCCGGCGGATGGCCGTCGCGAGCTCGTCGATGTCCGGCGCCCTGAGCAGGGAGTAGTGGTCGGCCTCCAACTCGACGACGGTCGGCGGGGCGGAGGAGTAACCGCTGCTGCCGTCGAGGAACGAGTACTCGTCCCCCTGCGCCTTGAAGATGGTGATGGGCGCCGAGATCCGTCGCTCCCGCAGTTCGCGGAAGGTGTAGCTGAACTCGAAGGTCGTCCCGACGACACGGATGATCCGGCGCACCAGGCCGGCGTCGAGGTCGGGGAGGTTCTCGCTGATGAAGCGGACGAAACCCTCGTCGTCCTTGACCACGGCGAGGCACTTCTCCAGCAGGGGACCGCTGATCGTGCCCGTGAAGACGGAGAAGAGGATCGTCACGTAGGCCCTGTTGGCATAGGTGGCGACACGCTCCTCGCCGGCCGCGCCGTCCGTGCGGACCTTGGGCGAGCCGGGGGCGATCAGGAAGACGTGGTCGACGGTGTGGCCGGCCTGCTCCAGCCGGTACGCGGCCTCGAAGGCGACCCTGGCTCCGAAGGAGTAGCCCCACAAGGTGTAGGGCCCCTCCGGCTGCCGGCTCGTGATGGCCTTCACGTCCTCGGCCGCCATTTCCCGGATCGTCTCGTACGGCATCTCGCCCGGGTTGATCCCGTACGCCTGCACCCCGAGGAACGGCCGGTCCTTGCCCATCCGCTCGCCCAGGAGCCGCAGGTTCATCGGATAGCCGCCCAGACCGGGCCAGCAGTGGACGGGGCGTCCGGAGCCCTCCGCTTGCAAGGGGACCAGGCGCGAGGTGTCGCTCGTCGACTCGCCCGTGATCCGGCGGGCCAGCCCCTCCACGGTCGGCGAGGTGAAGATGACCTCGAGCGGAAGGTCGGCCCCGAACGTCCGGTTGATCCGGTTGATCAGGCTGACGGCGAGCAGCGAGTTGCCGCCGCAGGCGAAGAAGTCGTCCTGCACGGAGACGCTCTCCTGCTTCATCGCCTGCTTCCACAGCGCGACCACCCGGCGTTCGGTCTCGTTGCGCGGAGCCACGAAGGGACGGTCGGCCGCCCCCACCTCGACCTTGTCGGAGACGGCCAGCGCCTTGAGGTCGATCTTGCCGTTGGCGGTGGTCGGCAGCGCGTCGAGGATGACGACCTTGTTCGGGATCATGTAGTCCGGCAGGTAGTTGACGAGGTCGTCGCGGATCAGCTCCGCGGGCCCCCGCATGTGGACCACGTCCTCCCGCATGCCTTCGTGCCGCCGCTGCTCCTGGCTCACCCGGCCGCCGACGAAGAAGTACGAGGCGCCGCCGGGCCGGCCGAGCTCGCGCAGCACGCCGTCGATCCGCCGGGCGCTGGGCAGGTCGTCGCCGCCCTGCGAGCTGTAGCCCGAGGACATGAAGCCGATGTCGAGGTCGTTCATCGACAGGCGCTGGAGCGTGCGGCCGAGGTCGATGTAGCGCCGCCACTCCTGTGGGCTGCGGCTGATCACCGAGATACCGAAGCCCGCCCGGTCGTAGACCGCCTGGTTGATCGCGATGACGTGCTTGCGCAGGATCAGGTCCGGGGAGACGAAGCGCAGCCGGTCGCCCTCGTAGACGTACTGCCCCGACGGCCGGTCCAGCCCCCTGCCGGGATGGATCTGCACGTACAGGTCGATGTCCTCGTCCGTGCGGGGCCCCCGGTAGGGCACCCAGTCGAAGGCGCCGAGGTAGTGGTCCTTGCGGGAGACCCGCAGCGCGGCCTTGACCTCCGGGACGAACGGGGCGGCTTCGATGTCGAGGCCGTACTGCGGCAGGACCTCCTCGAGGAGTCCGACCATGTGGCCGGCCTCGATCTCCAGGACCTCCCGGATGTTCTTCTTGTAGACGGGTTCGATGGCATCGCGCCGGCCCAGGAAGTGGGCCCGGATCCGGGGGCCCGCGGCTGCGTCCCGCGCCTCGGGGGTCTCGGGGGTCTCGGAGATCAGCACCAGCTGGTGGTTGACCGGGTGGTGGTAGTGGATGCCCGAGCGGATTCCCGGGAAGCCGCTGATCTCCAGGTACAGCTGGGTGGCATAGAGGGAACCGGGTGAGGCGTAGGCGTACTTGGGAAGCAGCCGCTCCGGGCTCAGGTGCTGCCCGAGGTTCCGCAGGATCGCGCCGAGTCCGTCGCTGTCCAGCTCCGCGAGGTCCCGCCCGCGTACGGCGGCGGGGCGGCGGGCCAGCAGCTTCAGCAGGTCGGCCTCCGTCACCGGGGCGCCGCCCTCGTAGAAGCGGTAGGTCTTGCGGGCGAAGGCGAGGCTGCGCTGCTCCGGCGTGGGCGTGCGACCGGGCAGGTCGAGGACGGGGAGGCCGGCGAGCTCGGCTGCGGACCGTATGCCCGGGTTCGACAGCTGGGCCTTGACCTGGAGCTTGCTCTCCTTGGACTGGTGGTGCGCGCCGTGGCTCCCCTGGTCCATCAGGGCGGCTTCCTTCGGGTCGAGTTCGACGCACGCGATCAGGTTCTGGAAGCCCGTCCTCGGGTCGTCCTTGACCAGCACGGCCGCGTGCCGGACCCAGTCGTGCGTCTCGATGGCGAGCCTGATCTCGTCGAGCTCCACACGGAACCCGCGCAGCTTGACCTGGTTGTCGGCCCGGCCGGTGAACTGGAGGGTGCCGTCGGCGTTCCAGTAGGCCAGGTCGCCGGTCCGGAAGAGCCGTCCGGAACCGAACGGGTTGTCCGTGAAACGCTGCTCGGTCAGATCGGGCCGGTGCAGGTAGCCGCGTGCGACCTGGATGCCGCCGATGTACAGCTCGCCGATCTCGCCCACGGCCAGTTCGGTCAGGCCGGGGCCGAGGACGTGGTACTCGGTGGCGTCGACCGGGGAGCCGATGGAGATCGAGTTGGGCCCCTCGCCGACGGTGGACTTGGCCACGGTGAAGGACGACGAGTTGATCGTGCACTCGGTCGGCCCGTAGAGGTTGACCAGCTCGCACCCGGGGAGGGTCTCCAGGAAGGTGCGCGCCAAGGGCTTCGAGAGGGCCTCGCCGCCGGTGAAGACCTGCTCCAGCGAGCCGCAGGAGTCGAACTCCTGCGTGTCCAGAAGGGCTTGGAGCAGCGTCGGGACGCACTGGAGCGTGGTCACGGAGTGGGTCTTGACCGCGTGCACCAGCCGTTCGGCGTCCCGGTGGATGCCGGTTCCGCCCATGACGACGAGGGAGCCGACGGCCGGGGCGAGGATCTCCCACTGGGCGGCGTCGAAGCTGATCGGCGTCTTCTGCAGGATGACCCGGGTGCCGTCGATGCCGTGGGCCGCCCGCAGCCAGGACATCTGGCTGGCGATGCTCCGGTGCTCGATCATGACGCCCTTGGGCCGGCCGGTGCTGCCCGAGGTGTAGATGACGTAGGCCAGCGAGTCGGGGGCGATGTCGACGTCCGTGCCGGGGGCTGCCTCGCGGGCTTCCTCGACCCGGACGATCACCGTGTCCGCAGGGGCCAGAGCGGACAGGCGCTCGACGAGGTGGCCCTGGGCGACGATCACCTTCGTGCCCGAGTGCTCGATCATGTAGCGCAGGCGCTCTTCCGGGTACTCCGGGGCGAGCGGCAGATAGGCGCCGCCGGCGAACAGGATGCCCCACACCCCGATCATCAGGTCGGACGAGGGCTCGATGAACAGCCCGACGCAGTGGTCGGCGCCCACGCCGAGGTCCCGTAGGTGCCCTGCCAGTCCTCGGCTTCTGCCCACCAGCCCGGCGTAGGTCACGCGCTCGTCGCCGCTGATCACCGCCGTGTCGTCGGGGCGTTCGGCGGCGGTGCGCAGGAGCAGTTCGGGCAGCGACGGGCGGGTGGCCGGGGTCCGGTCAGACGCGTCGGTGGTCATGTGAGTCCCCCTGGGTGTGCGTGTGTGCCGTGTGGTGGGCGGGCTTGGGTGGTCACCCGCCCGTGACGAACACTCGGCCGGCGCGCGGACCGGCCGGGTGTTCCGGGGCCGTACCGAGGCACTGACCGGTGATCACCGGTCGGCGTCGGCCGCCCGGCCCCTTCGCAGTGCGTCGGCGACCTCGAGCATGCGGCGGGTCTGGTGGGCGATGGCGGCGAGGTTGTCCTCGGTGACGTTCTCCGCCAGCCGGCCGGCGATCGCCTGCCGGCCCGAGACGGAGCTGACGCCGTACGGGTTGCCGTTGCTGGGCGCCGTCATGATGTCGTCGGTGATGCCGGGCGGCACGATGATCCCGCCCCAGTGGTAGAAGACGGTGTTCAGCGACAGGATCGTCGCCTCCTGGCCGCCGTGCGGGGCGCCCGTCGAGGTGAACGACGACATGACCTTGCCCGACAGGCCCCCGCGCGCGTTGAGGGGCCAGGCGAGGTCGATGAAGTGCTTGAGCGGCGCGGGGATCATGCCGAACCGGCCGGGGCCGCCCAGCAGGATCGCGTCGGCCCAGTCGAGGTCGTCGGCGGTGGCGGTGGGGATGTGCGCGATGGCCTCGGCGTTCTCCCGCCACGCCTCGGTCCACTCGGTGAACTCGGGGGCCAGGGACGCGTCGACGTACTCGGCGACCCGGCGCAGCCGGACCTCGGCGCCCGTCTTCGCGGCGGCCTCCTCGGCGGCCACGGCGAGTTTGTGGATGTTGCCGGTGCCCGAGTAGTAGACGATCGAAATCTTCGTCGTCGACGGGGATGTGTCGGCGCTGGACACGGGAGTGTGCTCCTTAGTGCGGTGGTCGAAGGGCCGGAGCGGCGGGGTTCCGGGGGTCCGGAACCCGGCCCGCTCCGACAGGGACGGCGCTCACGCCGGGGTGTCGGTCCCGAAGTAGCGATCGCCGAAGTCACCGATGCCGGGAAGCATGAACGCGTGCTCGTTGAGGCGCTCCTCGATGGAGGAGGTCACGATCCGCACCTCGGGGTGACGGTCGTGGACGACCTTGATCCCCTCGGGGGCCGAGAGCAGGTTCACGAAGACGATGTGCTCCTCGGGAACGCCGTGGTCGAGCAGCACGCCGATCGCGGCCAGCGCGGTGCCGCCGGTGGCGAGCATGGGGTCGAGGAGCAGCACGTGGCCCCGGTCGATGCCGGCGGGCAGCGCCGCGTAGTGCAGGTGCGGGAGTTTGGTGACCTTGTCCCGCTGGATCAGGATCTTGCCCAGGCGGGTCTCGGGCGCCATCACGCGCAGCTCGGACTCCATGCTGTCGCCGGCCCGGGCGATGGAGACGCCGTAGACCTGCGAGGCCAGGGACAGGCCGTGGTAGGTCCGGCCGACCGGAGTGCGGACGTCGCGGGGCTCGTAGGGGAGCAGGTCCAGCGCGGCGTCCAGGAGCCCGCGGATGATCCGGTTGGCGGCGGGCACGAAGTCCTCCCGCTTGGCCTGGTGGTCGCGGACGACCGCGTGCAGGGCGCGCAGCCGGTTGGTCTGGGGCAGCAGGTGGACCACGCCCCGCAGCGGCTCGGTTCGCGTGGTCATCAGGACCCGTTCCGCCCGTCCTCGGCGGCGACCCGGGCGAAGGCGGCGCGGGCCTCCTGGACGAAGGTGCGCACCTTCTGGCGGTCCTTGCGCCGGGTGGCGGGGTCCTCCAGGCCGGTGTGCGCGTCCACGGCGGCGGGGCGGACGGCCTCGATGGCAGCCGCGACGTTCTCCGGGGTGAGCCCGCCGGCCAGCATCAGGGGCTTCGGGGAGATCCGGACGAGTTCGGCGCTGACGCCCCAGTCGTGGGTCAGCCCGGTCGCCCCCTTGGCGCCGGTGGCCGGGTTGAAGCTGTCGGTGATGAACATGTCGACCCACTCGGCGGAGGTCTCGACGATCTCGCGGAGCTCGTCGATGTTGTCCGTCTTCACGACGAGGCTCTTGAGGACGTAGAGGTCCGGGGCCAGCGTGCGCAGCCGGCGCAGCTCGGCGGGGGTCACGTCGCCGTGGAGCTGGATCGCACCGACGCCCATGTCGGCGCAGAAGCCGGCGATCTCGTCGGCATCGGTCAGGTAGGTGATGATGACGCCCTTGTTTTCGGGCTGGATCGCCTTGACGATGGCGGCGGCCTCGGCCTCCGACAGGTCCTCGTTCTTGGCGGGAAGGCGCAGGGCGAAGCCGAGCCAGTCCGCGCCCTCCTCGATGATGAGGTCGGCCTCGGACTGGTCGATGACGCCCGCGACCTGGATCAAGCCGTACATGTCTGCCTCCTTGGGCCCCGGCGGTGCGAGTCGGGGCCGGTCTGCGATGGGATTCGTCCGGTGACGACGGCGGTGGAACCGGGGACCGCCTCAGCGGGCGGCGGCGGCCCGTGCGAGCTCGGCGACGACGAGCCGCGCCAAGGGGGCGGCGGAGGCGGGGTTCTGCCCCGTCATGACCCGGCCGTCGCTCTCGGTGTGGGCCTCGTACATGGGTGCCTTGGCGTGCAGCGCCCCGGTCTCCTTCAGCCGGTCCTCGAGGAGGAAGGGCATGACCTCGACGAGACCCAGCGAGTTCTCCTCCTCGTTGCTGAAGGAGGCGACGCGCTTGCCGCGCACGAGCGGGGTTCCGTCCGGCAGGCGCAGGTTGAGGAGCGCGGCCGGGCCGTGGCAGACGGCGGAGACGACGCCGCCCCGGCCGTGGATGTCCATGGCGATGCGGGCCAGGTCGGGAGAGTCGGGAAAGTCCCACATGGCGCCGTGGCCGCCGACGTAGAAGATCGCGGAGTACTCCGAGGGGTCCACGTCGGCCGCTCGGCGGGTCGCCACGAGCTTGGCCTTGACGGTCTCGTCGGCCAGGAAGCCGATGATCTCCGGGTCGTTCTCCTCGCCGTCGAAGACGACGGCCGGCGGCTCGCCGCCGCGCACGGAGACGAAGTCGACCTCGTGCCCGGCGCCGATGAAGACGTTGTAGGGGTGGGCCGCCTCGGAGACGCTGTATCCCGTCCGGTTGCCGGTGTCCCCCAGGGTCTCGTGGCTGCTGACGGCGAGCAGGATCTTGGCCATGCTTCCTCCTGGAATCGCTGCGGAGTGCTCCGCGGGTGGTCGGGTGCGATCGCCGGGCGGCGGGGCGGCGCCCGGGACGGTGGTGAGGGGCCGGATCGTGCCCGGCGGGTGTCAGGCCTTGTGAATGAAGTCCTGGACGAGCTTCACGAACTCGACCGGCTTCTCGAAGATCACCATGTGGCCGCTGTCGATCTCGGTGTAGGACGAGTTCGGGATGGCGGCGGCCAGTTCGCGGGAGTGCTCGGCCGGCACTGCGGCGTCCGGGTACGGGGCCAGGACGAGGGTTTCGGCCTCGACCTTCCCGACCAGGTCGCGGATGTCCACCTGGACGAGCAGTTCGAGCTGGCGGATACGGCCGCTGGAGGGGCTCAGCTCGGCGCCGAGGTTCTCGACGTCGCTCAGGCTGGGCTGGCTGCGGATGAAGCGCGGGCTGAAGGCGGTGGTGCTGAGCACACGGCCGAAGGCCTTCGCGTCGTGCTTCTGGCTCAGGGTCAGACCGATCAGGTTCTGGATGTAGAGGTCCGACTTGACCAGGCCGCCGACGGGGACCAGGCGGCGGACGAGCGCGGGGTGACGGGCGGCGGTGGCGGCGACGATGGCCCCGCCGAGCGAGAAGCCCACCAGGTCCACCGGGCCGAGACCGGCGTGCTCGATCACGGCGGCGACCTCGTCGGCGAGCTGCTCGACGGTCAGCGGCGAGCCGTCGTCCGTCGCCGTCTCGCTGCCGGACAGCTCGGGAAGGATGACGGTGTTGCGGCGGGCGAACTCCTCGAGGAGGTGGCCGAAGGTGACTTGGCCGCCCTTGCCCACGCCGTGCACCAGCAGCAGGGCCGGGCCCTCGCCGGTCACGGTGTAGTGGATGCGCGAGTTACCGACGGAGATCGTGGGCATGACAGATCGCCTCCTGTGACGACGTGAGAAAAGAAATGCGCGGGCGCGCGAAATCGGAAAGCGGGACGGAAGGGCGCGCGGCGGATTACGTCGGCCCAAAGCGGATGGGAGTGGACGCGTGCCGCCGTGTTCCGCCGGATGCAGATGCACGGGAAATTCGACAAACGCCGTCCGGCTTCGCCGGGAGGAAGTCGGACGGATGGTGCGGGGACCGGATGGCGGCCGGCCGTAACACCCGGGAGATCCGGCGTTGTTGCACCGGTCTTCGGGCGGAGCGCGGCGCAGTAGCGCCGCGGACGCGATGTGTTCGGAGACCGGGGAGGAGGCGTCCCCGAGCTTGCGCCCCCTCCCTGATCACCTGAAGATGAATTTATCTACTTCCGCTGATCCAGTCAAGCTCCTGGATCGCTCGAGGACGGCTCGAGAACGGCTCGATGCGCCGCTGCTCCCCGAGGGGTGTGCGACGGCCCCGGAGGGAGATCGGCGAACATGGGAAAAATCGTGACAGGCGAGGCGCAGTGCGGGCGGCATAACCGAGTGCGGGCGCGCTCTGGTGATGTTCACGAACGTATGCCGATATCTCGGATGTCAAGACCTTCCCCTGGCGGGGCACTAGAATCCCTTGAACCCTCACCTTGTGGAGCATGCCTATGCCCGACCGTGTCTTCGACGGCGGTAAGTTGCGTGACCGTCGTGTCATCAAACGCCTGTCGCAGGCCGCTCTGGCCGAGGGGCTTCATGTGAAGGTGAACGCCGTCTATCGCTGGGAGAACGGCCTGGCGGCTCCTCCGCCGGAGCGATTGTCGGCGATCGCCGCATTCCTGGATGCCGATCTGGATGAACTCTTTCCCCGCAGTGAATCGCCGAATCTCGCCGATCTCAGGTGCGACGCGGGGATGACCCAGTCGGACACGGCGCGGTACACCAACACCTCGTCACCGATGCCGGTACGGGCCGCGGAACAGGGCAAGCGGCCGCTGTCCGACCAGGCGGTGACGGCGCTGGCCGCCGCCTACAACGTGACCCGCGCCGAACTGCTCGCCGCGCAGCGGCGTTCCTTCGGGCAGCCCGAAGAGCCGCAGGAGGCGCCCTCGGCCGACGGCGCGCGCGTGGCCCGCAAGTTGGAGTCGCTGCGCACCGAGGTCTACGGAGGGGCGGCGCCCTCGGACGCGCACCTCGCGTCCGAGGGGAACCGGAAGAGCGGTTCCACGGCGCTCACCGAGGCGATGGTCCGGGCCCTGCGTGCCGGCGAGGTCGCCGAACCGCAGGACGACGCTCTCGATGCCCTGGCGCTCGCCTTCGACGTGCCGCCGGTCTACTTCCGGCAGGACGAGCCGGAGGTCGACGCCCTGATCCTGTCGGCCCGGGCCGTGCGCAACAAGTTCACCGTGATGGTCGCGCGCGGTGCGGGCAGGGAGATGCCCAAGGAATCCTGGGACCAGCTCCGCGACTTCATCGGCGAGACGATGGGGGAGATCCTGGCCGATGACGCGGACGGACGCTCGGCGTAACCGGCTCGGCCGGCGGCTGCCGGGATTCACGGCCGGGCAGGGGCTCCGCCACTGTGCGGCGCGGCGCGCGGCGGCCGGCCCCCGCTGAAGGACGGGGGCGTTAGCCTCTGGCCGATGAGCCGTGCCACGTGGTCGGCGCGCAGTTCGATGAGCGCGTCGTGGTCCGAGGGCCCGGTCGTCGAGAGCCCACCGTCCGGCGCCACCAGGCGTGCCCGCAGAACGTCGGGCGATCTGACGATGCCGGTGTTGTCCCCGGCCCAGAGGTGCACCAGCTGGTGCACCTTTAACTCGAGTTCGTCGGACGGCGAGCGGCCCTTGGGGTGGAGGATCAGGTCGACCGGACGTGTGTCGTGCCGGACGAGGAGCCCGCACACGCCGTCGAGTCCGGTCAGGTGGTCGGGGATCGGTTTCATGACGACCTGCCGGCCGCTGGCCTCCGCGATGTTCGCGACCAGCTGGTCGAAGTCGAAGGGGTCCGGGAGCGGCATCGAAGCGAGCAGACGCTCACTTTCCTGTTCGGCTTGAAAGTGCAGTCGGTTGGCGCGCGGATGGGGGTAGAATCCGGTTACGCTTCCGGTTTTTGGATTGGGGCGGCGGCTTCGATTCATTCCGTGGATCCGGCCCCCATGGACTGCCGCCGACCGTCGATCCCTCTTGCCGGTCTCCGGCGCCAGGTTTGTGATCGGCTTACCTTGGGCATGGTGCATTCCCCCTCTGTGCACGGCTGCTTGCGGCGTCGTACGGGCGCGCGAGCGTAGTTTCCTCACGTTGTCGACGTGGTGGCAACCTAGATGTCGCATGCGTCGGTGACGTGAGCATTGGTTCCAGGTGAACGAATTGCCGGCCCGTCCGAGGCGGGCATGACCGGAGCAGGGCTCACGAATTCCGTCGCGGACGTGTGGTGAGCGCGGCGTGATGGCGGAAACCCCGTCGCGGCAGCTCATGGTCGAACCTTCGGGCGGCGAAGTTCGCTTACGGCCTGGCTATCGGCGCGGGAGTCCCCGCATCTCGCGCCTGTTGGGCGCGAGGCGTCCCAGACCGGCATGGCGAGTAAGTCGTGGTGGTGCCCCCGTTGGTACACACGCTAGATCGCTCCCCCCTGAGTGTGCCGGCCGACCTCGCTTCGGCGCGTACACCGAGGTTCGATCTTGCCGCAGCCACGATAAATGTCAGACATCCGCTGTGGAGAGACGTTCGGAAATTTGTCCGAAACTGACCAGGTGTCGAGCGGCGAAGTTCGGCGTCGGCCCGCCGGCCCGTGTCGGAATCGGCCACATCGCGTCCGGGCGCCGCCCGGCAGGCCGCAGGGAGCCGGCCGGGCTGCGGCGCGGGGAACGACGCCGCCGGTGCTCCCGGCCCCGTTCCCACGGCAGGACGGGTGAGGGAGGATGCGGCGAGAGGGGGCCGGGTGGGTGAAGATGTCGGCCGAAATCACCGTACGTTTCTGCAGGTGAGAGAAAAACCGCAGGTCAGGGGCGGCTGTCGGGGGTCCGTCGGGCAGGGGCTGCGGCCGTCCCCTTTTCCGTCCCGCCCACATTGGGTACGACTCCCAGGTAGCACCGGCTGGTAATCCGGTGAACCCACCCGACTCGGCGGCGAGGTGAGTCCCCCCATGTCCGCAACACAGCCCGCACAGCAGCCCAAGGTGACCGAGCGCGAGGCACGGCAGGTCGCGGAAGCGGCCCGGGAATCGGACTGGCGCAAGCCCAGCTTCGCCAAGGAGCTCTTCCTCGGCAGACTGCGCCTCGACCTGATCCACCCCCACCCGCTCCCCGCGGACGAGGACGTCCGGCGCGGCGAGGCGTTCCTGGCCCGGCTGCGGGCCTTCTGCGAGACGCAGATCGACGGAGCGCGCATCGAGCGCGAGGCGAAGATCCCCGACGAGACCGTGCGCGGGCTCAAGGAGCTCGGCGCGCTCGGCATGAAGATCGACCCGAAGTACGGCGGCCTCGGCCTCACCCAGGTCTACTACAACAAGGCGCTCGCCCTCGTCGGCTCCGTCAGCCCCGCCATCGGCGCCCTGCTCTCCGCCCACCAGTCCATCGGCGTTCCGCAGCCGCTGAAGATCTTCGGCACGCAGGAGCAGAAGGACGCCTACCTGCCGCGCTGCGCCACCACCGCCATCAGCGCCTTCCTGCTCACCGAGCCCGACGTGGGCTCCGACCCGGCGCGGCTGGCCACCACGGCGGTCCCGGACGGGGAGGACGCGTACGTCCTCGACGGGGTGAAGCTGTGGACCACGAACGGGGTGGTCGCCGACCTGCTCGTGGTGATGGCCCGGGTGCCCAGGAGCGAGGACCACCGCGGCGGGATCACCGCGTTCGTCGTCGAGGCCGACTCGCCGGGGATCACCGTCGAGCACCGCAACGCCTTCATGGGCCTGCGCGGTCTGGAGAACGGCGTCACCCGCTTCCACCGGGTCCGGGTCCCCGCGGCGCAGCGCATCGGCGCCGAGGGCGCCGGCCTCAAGATCGCCCTGACCACGCTCAACACCGGACGGCTGTCGCTGCCCGCGATGTGCGTCGGCGCCGGCAAGTGGTGTCTGAAGATCGCCCGCGAGTGGTCGGGGGTGCGCGAGCAGTGGGGCCGGCCGGTGGCACGCCACGAGGCCGTGGGCGCCAAGATCTCCTTCATCGCCGCCACCACCTTCGCCCTCGAGTCCGTCGTCGACCTGGCCTCGCAGATGGCCGACGAGGACCGCAACGACATCCGCATCGA
Organism: Streptomyces sp. NPDC048349; assembly: GCF_040651925.1. Taxonomy (NCBI): domain Bacteria; kingdom Bacillati; phylum Actinomycetota; class Actinomycetes; order Kitasatosporales; family Streptomycetaceae; genus Streptomyces; species Streptomyces sp. NPDC048349. The sequence continues at coordinate 54,008 of NZ_JBEZLA010000021.1, forward strand.
GGCGGCCCTCGCCAAGCTGTACGGCTCGGAGATGGCCTGCCTGATGGCCGACGAGCTGGTCCAGATTCGCGGCGGCCGCGGGTTCGAGACCGCCGAATCCCTCGCCGCCCGCGGCGAACGCGCCGTACCGGCCGAGCAGATGCTCCGCGACCTGCGCATCAACCGGATCTTCGAGGGCTCGACCGAGATCATGCACCTGCTGATCGCCCGCGAGGCCGTCGACGCCCACCTTTCCGTCGCGGGCGACCTGATCGACCCCGACAAGGACCTCGGCGACAAGGCCCGGGCGGGCGCCCGCGCCGCCGGGTTCTACGCCCGCTGGCTGCCCAGGCTGGCCACCGGCGCCGGCCAGGTGCCCGGGACGTACCGGGCCTTCCACCCCGCGGGCCACCCGGACCTCGCCACCCACCTGCGCTACGTCGAGCGGGGCGCCCGCCGGCTGGCCCGGTCGACGTTCTACGCCATGTCCCGCTGGCAGGGCCGGATGGAGACCAAGCAGGGCTTCCTCGGCCGGATCGTCGACATCGGCGCCGAGTTCTTCGCGATGAGCGCGGCCTGCGTCCGCGCGGAGCACCTGCGCGCCACCGGCGACCACGGCCGCGAGGCGTACCAGCTGGCCGACGCCTTCTGCCGGCAGTCCAGGATCCGGGTCGAGGAGCTCTTCGGCCGGCTGTGGACCAACACCGACGCCGTCGACGGCAAGGTCGTCGAGGGCGTGCTGAGCGGCACCTACACCTGGCTGGAGGAGGGCGTCCTCGACCCCTCCGGCGACGGCCCCTGGATCGCGGACGCCTCTCCCGGCCCCTCGTCCCGGGAAAACGTGCACCGCCCCCTCCGCTGACCTGCGATCATCGACAGTAGTCGGACTGCTGTACGGGTACGGGTACGAGCGCGAGGCGGGCTGCGATGTCGACGGCCGTGGAAGACCGCAACAGCCGGCGGCTGGCCTGGTGCGTGGCGCACGTCCTGCGCCACGCACCGGACCACGTGGCCGCCGGGCTCCTGGACCGTCTGGAGCGCCACGATCCGGCGGCGCGCAAGTACCTGTGCCGCGACGAATGGCTGCCCGCCTCGGCCGTCACCCTCCTGCTGCGCGACGGCAGCCCGCAGGACCGGCACTTCATCGCCCGCAACCCCCGCGTGGTCGGACGGCCGCTGCCCGGCCTGCCCGGCCCCGCGCGGTACGCGGCCCGCCCGGGGCCCTCCCCCGAGCTGCTGGCGGAGGTCGGACCCGGACCCTTCGGCCAAGGCGAGCTGGTCGCGCTGCTGCGCCGGCACGGCCGCCGCCCGCGGATCCCCCTCACCCTGCTGCGCATGCCGCACGACCCCCTCGACCGGGAGCTGCTGCTGCGCGAGCACGCCCGCGCGCCGCTGCCGCCCGGAGCCGTCGAGGCCCTGCTGCTGGCCGGCGGCCTGCCCCGGGAGACCTGCCAGGCGCTGCTGGACACCCGCACGCAGGACACCCGCGGGCGCTCCTGGCACCGGCCCGCCGTACGGGCCGTCCGCATGGGGCTGCTCACCTTCCAGGAGCTCGTCACCCACGTCGCGCCCGCGCACCGGACCCTGCTGCTCGCGTCCCTCCACGAGACCAGCGGCCTGCGCTGGACCCTGCCCGAACGGGCGGGCATGCAGACCGCCGTGATACGGGCCCTGCGCCCGCTGGGCGACGATCCCCGGCTCTGGGCGGAGCTGCTGCGGCACGCCCACGCCTTCCGCGGCGCCCTGCCCGAGCTCGTGACCGGGGTCGTCTGCGACACCCTGGCCGAGCCCGCTGCCGGACCGCCGGTTCCCGGGCTCGCCGCTGCCGTGGGCCGGCTGGCCCCGAAGGCCGCCGAGCCGTTCGGGGGCGTGGAGCGCGAGCTGGCCCTGGCGAGCCTCGGAGTGCCGATGGAATCCGTCCAGGAGGACGTCCGGTGGGTGCGGGACTGCCTGGCCCGCGGGCTGCTCACCGGCGAGGACGTGATCCGCCACAAGCTGCCCGCCTGCTGGGCCCTGGACGAGGACCACTGGCTGGGGGAGGTGGACCACCCCGACCGCCACGACCGGCCGGAGCCGGTGCTCGCCGCCCGGGCCGAAGCCGACCGGCTGTTCGCGGTGGCCCTCGGCGAGGACCCCGAAGCCTGGTGGCGCGTCGCCCGTACCCTCCCCGACTTCGGCGGAACGCTTCCGCACCTCCTGCTGCGCGTCACGGAAGGGGGCTCCGTGTCGGGCCGCTCCTGAGTTGCGGCAACAATGGGGGGATGAGCGACAGTCCAGCCCCCCTCGCCGATCCGCACCTCCTCTTCGACCCCGCGGCCGGCCCCCGGGACATCGTCATCCTCGGGTCCACCGGGTCCATCGGCACCCAGGCCATCGACCTCGCCCTGCGCAACCCGGACCGGTTCCGGGTGACCGCGCTGTCCGCCGCCGGCGGACGCGTCGACCTGCTGGCCGAGCAGGCCCGGCGGCTCGGGGTCACGACGGTGGCCGTCGCCCGCGAGGACGTCGTACCGGCACTGAAGGAGGCGCTGAGCGCGCGCTACGGGGCGTCCGAGCCCCTGCCCGAGATCCTGGCCGGCCCCGACGCCGCGGCCGAGCTGGCAGCCTCCGAGTGCCACACCGTCCTCAACGGCATCACCGGTTCCATCGGCCTCGCGCCCACCCTCGCCGCGCTGCGGGCGGGCCGCACCCTGGCCCTCGCCAACAAGGAGTCGCTGATCGTCGGCGGGCCCCTGGTGAAGGCCCTGGCGCAGCCCGGCCAGATCATCCCCGTGGACTCCGAGCACGCGGCGCTCTTCCAGGCGCTCGCCGCCGGGACCCGGGCCGACGTGCGCAAGCTCGTGGTCACGGCCTCCGGCGGGCCCTTCCGCGGCCGCACCCGCGCCGAACTGGCCGCCGTCACCGTGCAGGACGCGCTCGCGCACCCGACCTGGGCCATGGGGCCGGTGATCACGGTCAACAGCGCCACGCTGGTCAACAAGGGGCTCGAGGTCATCGAGGCGCACCTGCTCTACGACATCCCCTTCGACCGCATCGAGGTCGTGGTCCACCCGCAGTCCTACGTGCACTCGATGGTCGAGTTCACCGACGGCTCCACGCTCGCCCAGGCCACCCCGCCGGACATGCGCGGCCCCATCGCGATCGGCCTCGGCTGGCCCCAGCGGGTCCCGGACGCCGCCCCCGCCTTCGACTGGAGCAAGGCCTCCACCTGGGAGTTCTTCCCGCTGGACACCGAGGCCTTCCCCGCCGTGGGCCTGGCCCGGCACGTGGGCACCCTCGGCGGCACCGCCCCGGCCGTCTTCAACGCGGCCAACGAGGAGTGCGTGGAGGCGTTCCTGGCAGGTCGGCTGCCGTTCACGGCAATCATGGATACCGTCTCTGCCGTGGTCGACGAGCACGGGACGCCCGGATCGGGAACTTCCCTGACGGTCGGGGACGTCCTGGAAGCAGAAGCCTGGGCCAGGGCCCGGGCGCGGGAGATGGCGGCGCGGGCCGCCGTGGAGGCGGGCGCATGACACTGCTGATGACGGTGGTCGGGGTCGTGATCTTCGCGGTGGGCCTGCTGGTCTCCATCGCCTGGCACGAGCTCGGACACCTCTCCACGGCCAAGCTGTTCGGCATCCGGGTGCCGCAGTACATGGTGGGCTTCGGCCCGACGATCTGGTCGCGGAGGAAGGGCGAGACCGAGTACGGGATCAAGGCCATTCCGATGGGCGGCTACATCCGCATGATCGGGATGTTCCCGCCCGGCGAGGACGGCAAGGTCACCGCCCGGTCGACGTCACCGTTCCGGTCGATGATCGAGGACGCGCGCTCGGCGGCGTACGAGGAGCTCCAGCCCGGCGACGAGAGCCGGCTCTTCTACACGCGCAAGCCGTGGAAGCGCGTCATCGTGATGTTCGCCGGCCCCTTCATGAACCTCGTCCTGGCCGTGGCGATCTTCCTCACCACCCTGATGACCTTCGGGCTGAACACCCAGACCACGACCGTCGCCACCGTCTCGGACTGCGTCATCCAGCAGAGCGAGAAGCGCGACAAGTGCGCCCCGGGGGACCCGGCCGCCCCCGCCAAGGCGGCGGGCCTCAAGGCGGGCGACAAGATCATCGCCTTCAACGGCCGCCCGGTCCACGACTGGTCGGCCCTGCAGAAGGACATCCGCGCCACCGTCGGCCCCGCCACGATCACCGTCGAGCGGGCCGGCGAGAAGGTCGGCCTCACGGCGAACCTGATCGAGAACAAGGTCGCCAAGACCGACGGCGACGGCACGTACGTCAAGGACCAGTACGTGACGGCCGGCTTCCTCGGCTTCGCCCCCGCCTCGGGCTACGTCCCGCAGTCCTTCGGCCAGTCCGTCGACCGCATGGGCGAGATGATGGCGGCCGGCGTGCAGTCGCTGATCGACCTGCCGTCCAAGGTCCCGGACCTGTGGAACGCGGCCTTCAACGGCGCCGAGCGCGCCCAGGACAGCCCCATGGGCGTGGTCGGGGCGGCACGGGTCAGCGGGGAGATCTTCACCCTCGACATCCCCGCCCAGCACCAGCTGGTGTTCTTCCTCAACCTGCTGGCCGGCTTCAACCTCTCGCTGTTCCTGTTCAACATGCTGCCGCTGCTCCCGCTCGACGGCGGGCACATCGCGGGCGCCCTGTGGGAGTCGGTCCGGCGCACCGTGGCCCGCGTCTTCCGGCGCCCCGACCCCGGCCCCTTCGACGTGGCCAAGCTGATGCCGGTCGCCTACGTGGTGGCCGGGCTCTTCATCTGCTTCACCCTGCTGGTCATGGTCGCGGACGTGGTGAACCCCATCAAGATCACCTGAGCCGTGCGGGCCCCGCCCGGGGCCTACACGACGCACCGGGGAGCCGGGCACGCATCGTGCCCGGCTCCCTACGTTCGGGTGGCGCGCCCCCTCGGATGCGAGGGCCGCACCGTGATTGGCGTAATCTCGAAGCCTGGAGCCCGCCGATCTCGGGACCTTGATCCACACCTTGGGGTTGCACAGCAGATGACTGCCATCTCTCTCGGAATGCCGTCCGTGCCGACGAAGCTTGCCGACCGCCGGGTCAGCCGCAAGATCCAGGTCGGTTCCGTGGCCGTCGGCGGCGACGCGCCCATCTCGGTGCAGTCCATGACCACGACGCGCACCTCCGACATCGGCGCCACGCTCCAGCAGATCGCCGAACTGACGGCCTCCGGCTGCCAGATCGTCCGCGTGGCCTGCCCCACGCAGGACGACGCGGACGCCCTCGCCGTCATCGCGAAGAAGTCGCAGATCCCGGTCATCGCCGACATCCACTTCCAGCCCAAGTACGTGTTCGCCGCCATCGACGCCGGCTGCGCCGCCGTCCGCGTCAACCCGGGCAACATCAAGCAGTTCGACGACAAGGTCAAGGAGATCGCCTACGCCGCCAAGGACGCGGGCACTCCGATCCGGATCGGCGTCAACGCGGGCTCCCTCGACGCCCGGCTGCTGAAGAAGTACGGCAAGGCCACCCCCGAGGCGCTGGTCGAGTCCGCGCTGTGGGAGGCCTCCCTCTTCGAGGAGCACGGCTTCGGCGACATCAAGATCTCGGTCAAGCACAACGACCCGGTCGTCATGGTCAACGCCTACCGCCAGCTCGCCGCCCAGTGCGACTACCCGCTGCACCTCGGCGTCACCGAGGCCGGCCCCGCCTTCCAGGGCACCATCAAGTCCGCCGTCGCCTTCGGTGCGCTGCTCTCCGAGGGCATCGGCGACACCATCCGCGTCTCCCTCTCCGCGCCGCCGGTCGAGGAGGTCAAGGTCGGCAACCAGATCCTGGAGTCGCTGAACCTCAAGCCGCGCCGCCTGGAGATCGTCTCCTGCCCGTCCTGCGGTCGTGCGCAGGTCGACGTCTACAAGCTGGCCGAGGAGGTCACGGCGGGCCTGGAGGGCATGGAGGTCCCGCTGCGCGTCGCGGTCATGGGCTGCGTCGTCAACGGCCCCGGCGAGGCCCGCGAGGCCGACCTCGGCGTGGCCTCCGGCAACGGCAAGGGCCAGATCTTCGTGAAGGGCGAGGTCATCAAGACCGTTCCCGAGTCGAAGATCGTCGAGACGCTCATCGAAGAGGCGATGAAGATCGCCGAGCAGATGGAGAAGGACGGCGTGACCTCGGGCGAGCCGACGGTGGCCATCGGCGTCTGATCCTCACCGGACCTGCCCCGGCCCCGTTCCCGCAGCTCGCGGGCGGGGCCGGGGCTCTTTCGTGACCTGGGAGACCGGGCATCCTCCCGTCGCGGCGGGTACAGTGCGGAGATCAGCAGACTTGTACGGTGAGGCCCCACGTGTTGACGCAGACCACCACCCGGGTCCTTGAGCCCGGTGATCTCGACGCGGCGCTCGACGTCCTCGGACGCGAGCCGGTCGAGAACGCGTTCGTCACCTCCCGGGTCCAGGTCGCCGGGCTCGACCCGTGGCGCCTGGGCGGCGAGATGTGGGGCTGGTACGCCGACGGCGAGCTCCGCTCGCTGTGCTACGCCGGCGCCAACCTGGTCCCCGTCTGCGCGGAACCCGACGCCGTGCGCGCCTTCGCCGACCGCGCCCGCCGCACCGGCCGCCGCTGCTCCTCCATCGTGGGCCCCGCCGAGCCCACCCGGCGGCTGTGGCAGCTCCTGGAGCCCAGCTGGGGCCCCGCCCGCGACGTGCGCTCCCACCAGCCGCTCATGGTCATCGAGAGCCCGTCCACCACCGTCCAGGCCGACCCGCTGGTCCGCCGCGTCCGCAAGGACGAGATGGACCTGATCATGCCCGCCTGCGTGGCCATGTTCACCGAGGAGGTCGGCATCTCGCCGATGGCCGGTGACGGCGGGCTGCTCTACCAGGCCCGGGTCGCCGAACTCGTCGGCAGCGGCCGCTCCTTCGCCCGCATCGAGGACGGAAGGGTCGTCTTCAAGGCGGAGATCGGCGCCGCCACCGCCGGCGCCTGCCAGATCCAGGGCGTGTGGGTGGACCCGGAGTTCCGCGGCCGCGGCTACTCGGAAACCGGGATGGCCGCCGTCGTCGCCTTCGCCCTGCGCGACGTGGCACCCGTGGTCAGCCTCTACGTGAACGACTTCAACACCGCCGCCCGGGCCGCCTACAAGCGCGTGGGCTTCCGCGAGGTCGGCGCGTTCATGAGCGTCCTGTTCTGAACCGGCCGAACCCGTACCGGCCGGTCCTACCGCGAAGTAAGGTCGCCGCATGCTGCCTACCGGACTCCGCATCGGCCCCCTCGACCTCGCCGCACGGGTGGACGAGGCCCTGCGCGTGCAGGCCGTCGCCTTCGGCCTCAGCGAGGAGGAGGTCGGCATCCGGCGCTACATCGTGCAGCGCCACATGACCTGCCGCGGCGCCCGCGCGCTGGGCGCCTTCGCCGAGGACGGCGCGCTCACCGGCTTCGTCTACGGGATGCCCAACGACCGCACGCACTGGTGGTCCACCATCGTCGAGCCCCATCTGCGGGCGGGCGGCCACGAGGACTGGCTCGACGGCTCCTTCGTGATCACCGAACTGCACGTGCACCCCGGATTCCAGGGCCACGGCGTCGGCCGCGCACTGATCACCGCCCTCACCGACGGCGCCGCAGAACCGCGCTCGATCCTCTCCGCCATCGACACCGAGAGCCCCGCGCGGGGCCTCTACCGCGCCCTCGGCTACGTCGACCTCGCCCGCCAGGTGCACTTCCCGAGCGCGAGCCTCCCGTACGCCGTCATGGGCGCGCCCCTGCCGCTGCCCCGGCCCTGAGCCGGGGCCCCGCGAAACGCGTTACCCCCGCCCGCACGGCCGCCGGTAATCTCCCGGCATGTCCACTCACCACGTGCAGCGCATGTCCCGACTCATGGCCAAGACCCTCCGCGAGGATCCCGCCGACGCCGAAACCCTCAGCCACCGGCTGCTGGTCCGCGCCGGCTACGTCCGGCGCACCTCGGCGGGCGTGTGGACGTGGCTGCCACTGGGCAAGCGGGTCCTGGACAACGTCTCGCGCATCGTCCGCGAGGAGATGGACGCGATCGGGGCCCAGGAGGTACTGCTCCCCGCGCTGCTGCCCAAGGAGCCGTACGAGGTCAGCGGACGCTGGTCGGAGTACGGGGACCTGCTGTTCCGGCTCAGGGACCGCAAGGGCGCGGACTACCTGCTCGGTCCCACCCACGAGGAGATCTTCACCCTGGTGGTGAAGGACCAGTGCACCTCGTACAAGGACCTGCCGGTCATGCTGTACCAGATCCAGACCAAGTACCGCGACGAGGCGCGGCCCCGGTCGGGAGTGCTGCGCGGGCGCGAGTTCCAGATGAAGGACTCGTATTCCTTCGACGTGTCCGACGAGGGGCTGGCGGAGTCCTACGCGCTCCACCGCGCCGCCTACCAGCGCATCTTCACCCGGCTCGGCCTGGACCACCGGATCGTGTCGGCGGTGTCGGGGGCGATGGGCGGCTCGGCGTCCGAGGAGTTCCTGGCACCCGCCGAGGCGGGCGAGGACACCTTCGCGGACTGTCCCGCCTGCGACTACGCGGCGAACACCGAGGCGGTGACCTTCGCGCTGACCCCGGTCGCCGGCGACCACGGCCCCGTGGAGGAGCTGGACACCCCCGACACCCCGACGATCGAGTCCCTGGCGGCGCTGCTCGGCGTCCCGGCCTCGGCGACCCTGAAGAACCTCCTGGTCAAGGTGGACGGGGAGATCGTGGCCGTCGGCGTGCCGGGGGACCGCGAGGTGGACCTCGGCAAGCTGGGCGAGCACCTGGCCCCGGCGGTCGTCGAGCTCGTCACCGCCGAGGACTTCGAGGGCCGGCCCGACCTCGTACGGGGCTACGTGGGCCCCCAGGGCCTGGACAAGGTCCGCTACCTGGCCGATCCCCGGGTGGCGCCGGGCACCGCGTGGGTGACGGGGGCCAACAAGGCCGACACCCACGCCCGCAACGTGGTCTGCGGCCGGGACTTCGAGGTGGACCACTACCTGGACGTGGTGGTCGTGGAGCCGGGCGACCCCTGCCCGTCCTGCGGCGCGGGCCTGCGGCTGGACCGCGCGATCGAGATCGGGCACATCTTCCAGCTGGGCCGCAAGTACGCGGACGCCTTCGGCCTGGACGTGCTCGGCAAGGAGGGCAAGCCGGTCCGGGTCACGATGGGCTCGTACGGCATCGGCGTCTCGCGGGCGGTGGCGGCGCTGGCCGAGCAGACGGCGGACGAGCGGGGCCTGTCCTGGCCGGCCGCCGTGGCCCCGGCCGACGTGCACGTGGTGGCGGCGGGCAAGGCCGTGCCGCTGGCCCTGGCCGAGCAGGCGGCGTCCGCCCTCGCGGAGGCGGGGCGCCGGGTCCTGCTCGACGACCGCCCCGGCCTGTCGCCCGGCGTGAAGCTCACCGACGCGGAGCTGATCGGCGTCCCGTGGATCCTGGTCGCGGGCCGACGGTCGGCCGACGGCATCGTCGAACTCCAGCACCGCGCCTCGGGCACCCGCGAGGAACTCCCGCTGGCCGAGGCCCTGTCCCGCCTGACCTGAGACGACACTCCCCAGCTAGAAGCGGGGGTCCTGAGGCTCCGTGGGCGGCGGCGGCGCGCCGTCCAGGAGCAGGCCGTCGTCCGGCGGCGGGGCGGGGGCCTCGCCCGTGGGCGGGGGCGGCGGGCGGTCCAGGAGCAGGTCGTCGTCCGCCGGCAGGGCCGCCGCGCGTCCGCCCGACGGGGCCGGAGCTTCGCCCAGAGCCCGGGCTTCCGGCGGGGGCGGGGCCTCGGCCCGGACTTCGGCCTCCGCTTCGGGAGCGCCCGGGGAACCCACGGGGGTGGGGGCCGCGCGTTCCAGGAAGCGCAGGAGCTCCACCGGGAACGGCAGGACCAGCGTGGAGTTCTTCTCCGCGGCCACGGCGACCACGGTCTGCAGCAGCCGCAGCTGCAGCGCGGCCGGCTGCTCCGACATGACGCCCGCCGCTTCGGCCAGCTTGTGCGAGGCCTGCAGCTCCGCATCCGCGTTGATGACCCGCGCCCGCCGCTCGCGGTCCGCCTCCGCCTGGCGCGCCATCGACCGCTTCATCGTCTCCGGCAGGGACACGTCCTTGATCTCGACCCGGTCGATCTGCACCCCCCATCCCACGGCCGGCGAGTCGATCATCAGCTCCAGGCCCTGGTTGAGCATCTCGCGGTTGGACAGCAGATCGTCCAGGTCCGACTTTCCGATGATCGACCTGAGCGAGGTCTGCGCCATCTGCGAGACGGCGAAGCGGTAGTCCTCCACGGCCACGATGGCGTTCGCCGGGTCGACGACCTTGAAGTACACGACCGCGTCCACGCGCACCGTGACGTTGTCCCGGGTGATGCCCTCCTGGGCCGGCACCGGCAGCGTCACGATCTGCATGTTGACCTTCCGCAGCCGGTCGATCCCGGGGATGATCACAGTGAAACCGGGCGGCCGGATCTCGTCCCGCAGCCGACCGAAGCGGAACACCAGGCCCCGCTCGTACTGCTTCACCACGCGCGCGGCGGCGCCCAGGTACACCGCGAGACCGGTCGCGGCGGCGATCCCCGCTGTCAGCAGTTCTTCGACCATGACGGCCCCCTGCCGGACGGATCCGGACCTACCTATATATCCACGTACCTACGGTATGCCCTACAGCCAGGCGGCGAACTCCAGCAGCAGCTCCGCGTCCCGCCGCCGCCCGGCGGCCAGCGCCCTGGAGCCGGACTCCACCGCCCGGAACACCGTCCAGCCGCGCAGCCGGTCCCGGTCCACCTCGAGGGCGTCGGCCAGCCGGTTCACCCGGCGCCGGGCCCCCGCGGCCCCCGCCGAGGTGGCCACCTGGTCCTCCAGCCGGTCCCGGACCAGCCGGGCCAGGTCGTACGCCCGCTCGCCCACCACCGGCTCCGGGCCCACCGTCAGCCACGGCGCGCGCTCGCCCGCGAGGACCTTGCCCTGCCGGAAGTTCCCGTGCAGCAGCAGCTCCTCCGGCACGGCCGCGACCAGCTCGTCGCGCATCGCCACAGCGGCGTCGGCCAGCGCCCGGACCTCCGCCGGGGCCGCCCGCAGCGCCGCCGACCGCCGCGCCGTCCGCTCCGCCACCGTCTCCCAGACGTGCCCGGCGGGCGGCGCCACCCACAGCCGTCGCAGCGTGCCGGCGGCCTCCAGCAGCGCCTTGGCGTCCGGCAGCGACCGCAGCGAGACCTCCGGGTGCAGCCGCTCCAGCAGCAGCGCCCCGTCCTCCTCGTGGTACCGCGAGTCGAGGACCCGTACGGCCCCGAAACCGCCCCAGTGCGCCAGCGCGGCCAGCTCCCGGTCGGGCCGGGCGTGCGGGGGCGCCAGTTTCAGCGCGGCCGGGGTCCCGTCGGCGTACTGGGCCAGGACGACCAGGCTGCTGCGGCCGCCCGGGGCCTGCACCCGCTGGGCCCGTACCCCGCGCCGGGACAGCGCGGCCTCCGCGAGCTTGGGCAACTGCTCCAGCCACTGCGCGTCCTGCGCCGATTCCGGCAGCTCGCCGAGCGCCCGTACAAGCCGCTGCGGCGGTTCGAAAGCCATGCGTGCGTGGTCCCTTTCCGCTGTGCCGGGCCCGTTTCGCCACTTCAGCGCTTTTCGGCGAGCCCAGGGAAGGCTACGCCGACCCCGCGCCAGCGTGCCGCGCGCACGGCCGCGGCGCTCAGCGCGTCGGCCGCCTCGCGGCGCAGCGGACCCTCCGCCGCCCGCACCAGATCGGAGTACGCGCCCGCCACGCGGTCCTCGATCTCGGCGGCCAGCCGCTCCGCGTCGGCGGGGGTGCGCACCTCGAACGGCAGGGCGTACGCCGCCTCCGCGGGCCGGGGCGCGCCGCCCAGCTCCCGCACGGTCCGGGCCAGGGAGTCCCGCCGCGCCAGGTGGCCGCCGTACGCCTCCCGGGCCTGCGTCGCGCGGGCCCCGGCGGTCCGGGCGCCGATCACCCCGTAGCCGTACGCGGCCGCGTGCTCGGCGGCGAGTGCGGCCTGGGCGGCCTGCAGGGCCCGGCCGGCGGGGGAGGGTTCGGGCTTCACGGCGTGGCTCCGGGGGTCGAGGTCAGCAGGTAGGTGTGGACGGCGCCGCAGGCGGCCACCGAGGCCAGCACCCGGGCCAGCTCACCGGGCGCCCCGGCCAGGTCGATGGTCCGGGCCTGCGACAGGCTGCGCTCGGCGTCCGCGAGGGCGGTCAGGGCGTCGGCGGGCTTCGGCGGCACCGGTTCCGCGCTCGGAGCGGGAGCGGCCGCCGCCCCCGTACCGCCGGACGGGGTGGCGGAACCGGACGGGGACGGAGCGTCCGAAGGGGTGAGGGCCAGGGCAGCGGCGTGGGCGGCGACGGCCGCGCGCAGCGGTGCGAGCCGCGCCGCGAGCGCCGGATGGGCGGCGGCGGTGGCGTCGTAACGTTCCAGCAGTCGCGCACTGTCACGAACGGCCGCTTCCCGCATCCGCCGTTCGAGTGGAATCCCGGCATCCACGGCGGTCGGGCCGGTCTCGGAGCACCCCGTGAGCAGCGCGGCTCCGGCCGCTCCGGCGGCGCCGGCGAGCAGGCTCCTGCGCGAGGGCCTCGATGGCAGAGTCCAGGGCACGGCGACGTCCTCGGGGGTGATGGCGGGGCAGGGTGTGATCACGGTAACCCGGGGCCCCGTCCCCGGGGCGGACGGCAACACCCTCCGCGACCGGATACCCTTTGACCTGACGCACGACGGAAACCACAACAGCACACGCGGCCGAGGAGTCACCCGGATGAGCACCACCCAGAGCGACAGGCTGCGCGGGCTGCTGGAGCCGCTCGTCGCCGCCAAGGGCCTGGACCTCGAGGAGATCGAGCTGTCCAAGGCGGGCAAGCGCCGGATGCTGCGGATCATCGTGGACTCCGATGAGGGCGTGGAGCTGGACGCGTGTGCCGAGCTGAGCCGTGAGGTCTCCGACAAGCTCGACGAATCCGACGTGATGGGCGAGGACGAGTACGTCCTCGAAGTCAGCTCCCCCGGTGCGGACCGCCCGCTCAGCGAGCACCGTCACTACGTACGGGCGACCGGCCGCCTCGTGAAGTTCCAGCTGGCGGAGGGCGGGGAACTCATCGCCCGCATCCTCGACGTCGACGACGAGGGCATGGACCTCGAAGTTCCGGGCGTGAAGGGCCGCAAGGCGACCGCCCGCCGCATTGCTTTCACCGACATCGCCAAGGCGCGTGTCGAGATCGAGTTCAGCCGCAAGGACAAGAAGGAAGAGGAGGCGTAGCCGTGGACATCGACATGAGTGCCCTGCGGGGTCTGGTCCGGGAGAAGGAGATCTCCTTCGACCTGCTCGTCGAGGCGATCGAGTCGGCCCTCCTCATCGCGTACCACCGGACCGAGGGGAGCTTCCGCCGCGCCCGCGTGGTCCTGGACCGCACCAACGGTCACGTGGTCGTGTGGGCGACGGAGGACCCGAGGGACCTCGAGGAGGGCCAGGAGCCCAAGGAGTTCGACGACACCCCGTCGGACTTCGGCCGGATCGCCGCGACGACCGCCAAGCAGGTGATCCTGCAGCGTCTGCGCGACGCCGAGGACGACCTGACCTTCGGCGAGTTCGCCGGCCGCGAGGGCGACGTCATCACCGGCGTCGTCCAGCAGGGCAAGGACCCCAAGAACGTTCTCGTCGACATCGGCAAGCTGGAGGCCATCCTGCCGGTGCAGGAGCAGGTGCCCGGCGAGGAGTACACGCACGGGCTGCGCCTGAAGGCGTACGTCGTGCGGGTGGCGAAGGGTGTCCGCGGTCCGTCCGTGACCCTCTCGCGCACCCACCCCAACCTGGTGAAGAAGCTCTTCGCGCTGGAGGTCCCGGAGATCGCCGACGGCAGCGTCGAGATCTCGGCGATCGCCCGTGAGGCGGGCCACCGCACCAAGATCGCCGTCCGGTCCACCCGCTCGGGCCTCAACCCGAAGGGCGCCTGCATCGGCCCGATGGGCAGCCGTGTGCGCAATGTCATGGCGGAGCTGCACGGCGAGAAGATCGACATCGTCGACTGGTCGGACGACCCGGCGGAGATGGTCGCGAACGCGCTGTCACCCGCCCGGGTGAGCAAGGTCGAGGTCGTCGACTGGGACACCCGCTCCGCGCGGGTGACCGTGCCCGACTACCAGCTGTCGCTGGCCATCGGCAAGGAGGGCCAGAACGCCCGCCTCGCCGCCCGGCTCACCGGCTGGCGCATCGACATCCGTCCCGACACGGAGGCGTCCCCGGGCGCCGACGGCGACGGAGACGGGGAATAAAACCGGTACCGCCCGGGGTTGCCGGGCGGTAGACAGGGACCACGCGACGGCCGTACCACCGGCCGGTGGATCACCACAACACAACAGCCGTTCGATTTTCGCCCGGAACTTGTCGGGGGAGGGTCGGTGCGGGGAGGTAGACTTAGGCGTGTCTGGCCGGACGCAAGCCCGCGCATGCCCCGAACGCACCTGTGTGGGGTGTCGGGAGCGAGCGGCCAAGAGCGATCTGCTGCGCATCGTGGCGATCGAGGACGAGTGCGTCCCCGATCCACGCGGTACGCTGCCCGGCCGGGGTGCGTACGTGCACCCTGCCGTGATCTGCCTCGACCAGGCGGTCCGCCGCCGGGCGTTCCCCCGGGCCCTTCGGTCCGCCGGAGCACTCGACACGACGGAACTGCGCAACGCCCTGGCCGCCGCGGCCGAGGCGACACCGTAAGAAGAAGTAGTACGGCACGGATACCCCGTGCGGTCAGGTACCTCGCGAGTTGGAAGTAGGTCGAGATTGCGATGAGCACTCGATGAGTACGCGATGAGTACGCCCATGAAGTAGCGACGGTCCGGCGTAACCCGGACCTAAAAGGAGCGAAGTGGCTAAGGTCCGGGTATACGAACTCGCCAAGGAGTTCGGGGTGGAGAGCAAGGTCGTCATGGCCAAGCTCCAAGAACTCGGTGAATTCGTCCGTTCGGCGTCCTCGACGATCGAGGCGCCGGTTGTACGCAAGTTGACTGACGCACTGCAGGGGCCCGGCGGCAACGCCGGCAAGACCGCTGCAAAGCCCGGCGCGCCCCGCAAGGCCGCGCCCGCCAAGCCCGCAGCGCCCTCCCCGGCCGCTGCGGCACGTCCTGCCGCCCCGAAGCCCGGCGCACCGGCCCCCAAGCCGGCCGCCGCAGAGGCTCCGGCCGGCGCCCCGGTGACCCCGGCCGCATCCGGCCCGCGTCCCGGCCCGAAGGCTCCGGCCGCCCCGAAGCCCGCTCCGGCGGCTCCCGTGGCGACCGAGTTCTCCGCGCCTGCGGCGGCTCCCGCCGCCCCGGCGCGCACCGAGCGCCCCGCCGCGGCCCCCGGTCCCCGTCCGGCGCAGCAGCGTCCGGCGGCCCAGGGCGGTCAGCCCGGCGCCCGTCCCGGCGCCCCGCGTCCGGCCGGCGCCACTCCCGGTGCCCAGGCCCCGCGTCCCGGCGGCCAGGCCCCGCGTCCGCAGGGCGCCCGTCCGGCGGGTCCCCGTCCGGGCAACAACCCCTTCACCTCCGGTGGCTCGACCGGCATGGCGCGCCCGCAGGCGCCCCGTCCGGCCGGCGCCCCGCGTCCCGGCGCCCCCGGCGCCGGCGGCGGCCAGGGTGCTCCCCGCCCGCAGGGCGGTCCCGGCGGCGCTCCGCGTCCCCAGGGTCCCGGCGGCGCCCGTCCCACCCCGGGCGGCATGCCCCGTCCGCAGGGCGGCGCCCCGCGTCCCGGCGGTGCTCCCGGTGGCAACCGTCCCAACCCGGGCATGATGCCGCAGCGTCCCGCTGCCGGTGGTCCCGGTCCCCGTCCCGGTGGCGGCCCCGGTGGCCGTGGTCCCGGTGCGGGCGGTCCGCGTCCCGGTGGCGCAGGTCGTCCCGCGGGCGGCGGCTTCGCCGGCCGTCCGGCCGGTCCGGGCTCGCGTCCCGGCGGCGGTGGCGGCTTCGGCGGCCCGCGTCCCGGTGGCGGCGGCTTCGGCGGCGGTCCGGCCGGTGCCGGTGGCGGCGGTCGTCCCGGCTTCGGCGGGCGTCCCGGCGGTCCCGGTGCCCGTGGTGGCACGCAGGGTGCCTTCGGCCGTCCCGGCGGTCCGGCCCGTCGCGGCCGCAAGTCGAAGCGTCAGAGGCGCCAGGAGTACGAGGCCATGCAGGCCCCGTCCGTGGGCGGCGTGATGCTGCCCCGCGGCAACGGCGAGACCGTTCGCCTGTCGCGCGGTGCGTCCCTCACCGACTTCGCGGAGAAGATCAACGCCAACCCGGCGTCGCTGGTCGCGGTCATGATGAACCTCGGCGAGATGGTCACTGCCACGCAGTCCGTCTCCGACGAGACCCTCCAGCTCCTCGCCGACGAGATGAACTACACCGTTCAGATCGTCAGCCCGGAGGAGGAGGACCGCGAGCTCCTCGAGACCTTCGACATCGAGTTCGGCGAGGACGAGGGCGGCGAGGAATACCTCATGCCGCGTCCCCCGGTCGTCACCGTCATGGGTCACGTCGACCACGGTAAGACCCGCCTGCTCGACGCCATCCGCAAGACGAACGTCGTCGCGGGCGAGGCCGGTGGCATCACCCAGCACATCGGTGCCTACCAGGTCTCCACCGAGGTGAACGACGAAGAGCGTCGCATCACCTTCATCGACACCCCCGGTCACGAGGCGTTCACCGCCATGCGTGCCCGTGGTGCCAAGTCGACCGACATCGCGATCCTCGTGGTCGCGGCCAACGACGGCGTCATGCCGCAGACGATCGAGGCGCTCAACCACGCCAAGGCCGCCGGCGTCCCGATCGTCGTCGCGGTCAACAAGATCGACGTCGAGGGTGCCGACCCGACCAAGGTGCGCGGTCAGCTCACCGAGTTCGGTCTGGTCGCCGAGGAGTACGGCGGCGACACGATGTTCGTCGACATCTCCGCCAAGCAGGGTCTGAACATCGACTCCCTGCTCGAGGCCGTCGTCCTCACCGCCGACGCCTCGCTCGACCTGCGCGCCAACCCCGAGCAGGACGCTCAGGGTATTGCGATCGAGTCCCACCTCGACCGCGGCCGCGGTGCCGTCGCCACCGTCCTCGTCCAGCGCGGTACCCTCCGCGTCGGCGACACGATGGTCGTGGGCGACGCCTACGGCCGTGTGCGCGCCATGCTCGACGACAAGGGCAACAACGTCGAGGAAGCGGGTCCGTCGACCCCCGTCCTGGTCCTGGGTCTCACCAACGTCCCCGGCGCCGGCGACAACTTCCTCGTCGTCGACGAGGACCGCACGGCCCGCCAGATCGCCGAGAAGCGTGCTGCGCGTGAGCGCAACGCCAACTTCGCCAAGCGTGTCCGCCGGGTGTCCCTGGAAGACCTCGACTCGGTCCTCAAGGCCGGTCTGGTCCAGGAACTCAACCTCATCATCAAGGGCGACGCGTCCGGTGCGGTCGAGGCCCTCGAGTCCTCGCTGCTCCAGCTCGACGTCGGCGAAGAGGTGGACATCCGCGTCCTGCACCGCGGT
The DNA here is from genome assembly GCF_040651925.1 of Streptomyces sp. NPDC048349. Taxonomy (NCBI): domain Bacteria; kingdom Bacillati; phylum Actinomycetota; class Actinomycetes; order Kitasatosporales; family Streptomycetaceae; genus Streptomyces; species Streptomyces sp. NPDC048349. Next base: position 71,374 of record NZ_JBEZLA010000021.1, read on the forward strand.
GTGGGTGCGGTCACCGAGTCCGACATCGACCTGGCGATGGGCTCCGACGCCATCGTCATCGGCTACAACGTCCGTGCGGCCGGCCGTGCCGCGCAGATGGCGGAGCGCGAGGGCGTCGACGTCCGCTACTACTCGGTGATCTACCAGGCCATCGAGGAGATCGAGGCGGCCCTGAAGGGTCTCCTCAAGCCGGAGTACGAAGAGGTCGAGCTCGGTACGGCGGAGGTCCGCGAGATCTTCCGCTCGTCCAAGCTGGGCAACATCGCCGGTGTCCTCATCCGGTCCGGCGAGGTCAAGCGCAACACCAAGGCGCGGCTCCTGCGCGATGGCAAGGTCATCGCCGAGAACCTCACCATCTCCGGTCTGCGCCGCTTCAAGGACGACGTCACCGAGATCCGCGAAGGCTTCGAGGGCGGTATCAACCTCGGAAACTTCAACGACATCAAGATCGACGACGTCATCGCGACGTACGAGATGCGCGAGAAGCCCCGCGCGTAAGCGCGAGGCGGTTCGCAGCGTGTCGTAGGCAGCTGCACACCGGGGCCGGTCGGCGGAATATCCGTCGATCGGCCCCGGCCGTTGCGTGTACGGTTCTGATGACCCGGCCGCGCGACGGACGGGTGATCCTGCCGGGTGACGGCCCGGCAGGCCATCGAACCCGCACCGGCGGGACATCCGGAACTGCATGTACGTGGGGACTCTGTCCTTCGATCTGCTCCTCGGCGACGTCCACTCGCTGAAGGAGAAACGCTCCGTCGTCCGGCCCATCGTCGCCGAGCTCCAACGCAAGTTCTCCGTGAGCGCGGCCGAAGTGGGCGACCAGGACCTGCACCGCAGGGCCCGCATAGGGGTCGCTCTGGTGAGTGGGGACGCGGGGTTCCTCTCGGACGTACTGGACCGCTGCGAGCGGCTGGTCGCGGCGCGTCCGGAAGTGGAGCTGCTGTCGGTACGACGGCGCCTCCACGGTGATGAAGACTGATTGCTTGTAGCAAGAAAAGAAGGAGACGGACCAGTGGCCGACAATGCGCGGGCGAAGAAGCTGGCGGACCTCATCCGGGAGGTGGTGGCGGAGAAGCTGCAGCGCGGTGTCAAGGACCCCCGCCTCGGTACGCACGTGACCATCACGGACACCCGGGTCACCGGCGACCTGCGGGAGGCCACGGTCTTCTACACGGTCTACGGCGACGACGAGGACCGGGCCAGCGCGGCAGCGGGCCTGGAGAGCGCCAAGGGCGTCCTGCGCTCCGCGGTCGGCCGGGCGGCGGGCACCAAGTTCACGCCCACCCTGACCTTCGTCGCGGACGCCCTCCCGGAGAACGCCAAGACCATCGAGGACCTCCTCGACAAGGCGCGCGCCTCCGACGCCCAGGTACGCGAGGTCTCCTCCGGCGCGCAGTACGCCGGGGACGCCGACCCGTACAAGAAGCCGGGCGACGAGGACGACGAGGACGCAGCCGCGGAATGAGCACCGACGCAGGCAAGACTCCCCCGGCTACCGCTGGGAGGGGCCCCCAGGACGGCCTTGTCATCGTCGACAAGCCGTCCGGCTTCACGTCGCACGACGTGGTCGCCAAGATGCGCGGGATCGCCAGGACCCGCCGCGTCGGCCACGCCGGCACGCTCGACCCCATGGCGACGGGCGTGCTGGTCCTGGGCGTCGAGAAGGCCACCAAGCTCCTCGGTCACCTCGCGCTCACGGAGAAGGAGTACCTCGGCACGATCCGCCTGGGCCAGAACACCCTGACGGACGACGCCGAAGGCGAGATCACCTCGTCCACGGACGCCACCGGGGTCACCCGGCAGGCCGTGGACGCGGGCATCGCCCGGCTGACCGGCGAGATCATGCAGGTCCCGTCCAAGGTCAGCGCCATCAAGATCAAGGGCGTGCGCTCCTACAAGCGCGCCCGCGACGGCGAGGACTTCGAGATCCCGGCCCGGCCGGTGACCGTCTCCTCGTTCCAGGTGTACGACATGCGCGAGGCGGAGGCCGAGGACGGCACCAAGGTCGTCGACCTCGTCGTCTCCGTCGTCTGCTCCAGCGGTACGTACATCCGGGCGCTGGCCCGTGACCTGGGCGCCGACCTGGGCGTGGGCGGGCACCTGACCGCGCTGCGGCGCACCCGGGTGGGCCCGTACAAGATCGACCGGGCGCGGACCCTGGACCAGCTCCAGGAGGAGCTGACCGTCATGCCGATCGGCGAGGCGGCGGCCGCGGCCTTCCCCCGCTGGGACCTGGACGCCCGGCGCGCCTCGCTGCTCGCCAACGGGGTGCGGATCGAGATGCCGGACGCCTACGCGCCCGGCCTGACCGTGGCGGTCTTCGGACCGCAGGGAACGCTGCTCGGGCTGGTGGAGAACAAGGGCGGCAAGGCCAAGTCCCTCGCGGTCTTCGCCTGACCCCACGCGGTCTTCGCCCGGCCCCACCGCCGCTCCGTTCGTCGCAGTCGAGTGGGCGGCGCGGCCGTGCGGTCGTCGACGTGGAGCGGTTCTTGACGTGGAGCGGTCGTTGACGTGGAGCGGTGAGCGCTCAAGCACTGGCGCTCACCGCTCCACGACCCCCCTCGGGTAGGTCTCTATCCATCTGGAGCCCCATATTCACCCGTCCGAGCAGGCGCTCGGAGTGAATGGAGGGAGCGAAAGGGGGCGCGTTCGCCTCACGTGCTTTTCGCGCTGATCTTCACCTGCCTACCGTCGTGACCTCGGGGCGTTGCGGGGGAGTGGTGCGGCCATGGCGGAGCTCGTCACGATCTGCGATCTCGCGGGTCGGGCACGCGGCAGCGGATTCGTCGCCGACGACCGCGGGACGGTGGTCACCAGCCACGAGGCGGTCGACGGACTGAGCCGGGTGGTGCTGCACGCCCCCGGCCCGGCCGGGCGCACCTGGCTGGCCGGGGCGGACGACGTGACCGCCCTGCCGGGGCTCGCGCTGGCGCTCGTACGGACCGACGGTCTCGGCGTGCGGCCGCTGCCCGTGGCGGCGCGCGAGACCATCGCCCCGGGCACGTACGTACGGCTGCCCGCGCGGGGATGGCGGCAGGCGAGGGTGCTCGGCGGCGCCGAGGTCACCTACCCGGCGGTGGACGGGCCGCGGACCGTGCCCGCGTGCGCCGCGATCGAGCTGGCGATCGGAACGGACGGGCGCGACGCGCTGAGCCAGGGCGGGGAGGCCTGCGGCGGCCCGGTCCTCGACGCCGAGACCGGAGCCGCGCTCGCCGTCCTGGGCACCGCTCTGCGCACGGAACACCGCTGCGGGGGCTTCGCGGTGGCCCTGCGCGCAGCGGCCGTCGCCGACCCGGCCGGTCCGCTGGCCGCGCTGCTGGAACGCAACGCGGCGACCGTGCCCGCGTACGGGCCCGACCTGAACCTCGCCGGTGTCCTGGAACTGACCGGCACCACCGTGGGAGCGGCCCTCCCGCCGTCCGGCGCCGAGCCCGGCGCCGAGCCCGTGGAGCGGCCGGCGGCGGCCGCCGAACTGGAGGCCTTCACGGCGGGCGACCGCCTCGTCCTCGGCCTGGTCGGCGAACCGGGCAGCGGCCGCACCACCGCGCTCGCGGCCCTGGCCGTACGCCGGGCCGGCGGGGCCCGGCCGGCCCCGACGCTGTGGCTGCGCGGCGCCGACCTGACCGGGCAGGACGCCTCGCTGGCCGACGCGGTGACGCGGGCACTGGCCGGCGCGGCCCGCATCGTCACCGCCGATGGGGCGGCCGCCCCGGCGGCGGTGGCACCGGCGGGGACGGCGACCGCGGCCGCGGATCCGTACCCGTACGCGGACGCCGCCTCCGCGACGGCCGTCGCGGCCCCCGCCCCCGCCGCACCTGTACCCGCATCCGCCGACGCCGACCACGTGGCGCGGGTCGCCGCAGCGGCCGGGCGGGCCCTGCTCGTGGTGCTCGACGCCCCCGAGGAGATGCCGCCGGAGCTCGCGCACCGGCTGGGCGACTGGAGCGAAGCCACCGTCGGCTGGCTGCGCGGGACCGGGGCCCGGCTGGCCGTCGCCGCCCGCCCCGAGCACTGGGAGCGGGCCGGCGCCCTCTGGCCGCCCGAAGTGCTCCACACCCCCGCCCGCCCGGCCCGGCGGATGCCGCCCGCCCTCCGGCTCGGCGACCTCACCGCAGCCGAGGCCGAGACCGCCCGGGCCCGCCTCGGCATCCCCGAGGGCGCCGTCCGCCACGCCGACGCCCGGCATCCCCTGACCCTGCGCCTGCTCGCCGGGATCCGCGCCGCCGAGGTCACGGCCGGCCGCCCCGGCCGCGACGAGGTCTTCGCCGCCCACCTGGACCTGCTGTGCCTGCGCGCCGCGGTCCGCATCGCCGCCGACCAGGCCGGGAGCGCCCGGGTGCACGGCCCCGGAGTGCGGCGGCTCGCCGCGCGCGTGGCCGGCCGGATCCACGAGGCCGCCCGGCGCTGCCTGGGACCGGGGCAGGGAGCCCTGGCCCGGGCCGACTTCGAGGAGCTGTTCCCCTGGCGCACCGGCTGGGCCTGCGCCGTGCTCACCGAGGGGCTGCTGGTGCCCGCCGGACCCGGGTACCGCTTCGCCCACGAGGAACTGGCCGACTGGATCCAGGCCTTCCACCTGGACGTCCCGGCCGCCCTGGCCTCCCTCGTCCACCGGCCCGCCGGGCCCGGCCTCCCCGTGCCGCGGCACCGCATCGGACCCGTCCTGGAAGCCCTGCGCAGACTGCCCGCCGAGCGCCTGCGCGACGAGCTCGAGCGCCTGGTCCACAGGCTCGAGGCGTTCGCCGCGGACGGGACCGGCACGACCCAGCCCGACCGGGCCTGGTGGGCCGCCCGGCTGCTGCGCGACACCCTGCTGCGGGCGCCCGATGCCCACCCCCACCTCCCCGTTCTGCACGCCCTCGCCGAGCACGTGGCCCGCGCGGGCCCCGGGGAGTTCGGGGGCTGGTTCTGGAACCGGCTCCGGCTGCCCGAATCCGACCGCCTCGACCTCCTGCGCCGCCTGCTGCCCGCCGACCCCGCCGAGGCGGCCCGCGGCGACCGCTACCTCGACGCCGCCGCCCGCCGGCTCGCCCGCGACCCCCGCCTCGCGCAGCCCCTGCTCTGCGCCTGGTTCGGCGACGAGCGGCGGCTGAGCGGCCGGCCCGGCGCCACCGTCGCCACCGCGGCCCAGGCGCTCCTGCACACCCACCGCCGCCTCGCCGTGGACGACCTCACCGAGGCGCTGGTGAGCGCGGCGCACCCCCGCGCCGACGAGCTGCTCGCCGTGCTCGCCGAGGAGGAGCCCTCCGCCCTGTGCAGGGCCGTGGACCGCTGGGCCCACGACGAACGGCCCGGGCGGCGGGTCGCGGCCGCCGCGTACGGCCTCGCCACCGCCCCGCACGTGCGCACCCCCGCCGACCGCGAGTTGCTGCGCTGCGCCGCCCAGGCCCTGCTGGCCCGGCCCGCCGACGCCGCTCTGCACGGCAGCGCCCTGGCCACGCTGCTCCGCGACCCCCAGGTGCGCGGACGCTACCTGCCCGACGCGCTCGCCTGCTTCCGGGCTCCCGAGCACGGCCCCCGGCTGCCCGCGGCGGCGCTGGTCGCGGCCCTGCCCGTACTGCCCGACCCCGATGAGGTGTTCGACGCGCTGCGGGACCGGGCCGACGGAGAGGTGGTGCGCGCCCTGGCCGAGCTGACGACGCCCGGGCTGGCGCGGCGCGCGGGGGACCTCGTACGGGAGCACCTGGCGCGCCGTCCCGAGGACGCGCCGCACGCCGCCGCCTTCGTCGACCGGCGCCTGGAGCAGGGACCGGCCGCGGGCCCCGTGCTGCGCCCGCTGGTCCTGGACCTGCTGCGGTCCGCACCGGCCGGGGTACGGGCCGAGCTGGCCGTCGTACTGGCCGCGCCGGGCCCGGAGGCCTCGTACGCGCTCAGGGGCGAGCTGGCCGACGTACTGCTGCGCAAGGAGACCGACCCGCGGGTTCTCGAGGCGTTCCTGGGGGCCGTCGCCGCCGGGGCCGGCGCGCGCCCGCAGGACCGGACGCGGGAGCTGCTGCGGGGCACCGGGCGCCAGTTGCTCGGGACCCCCGGCGGGCCCGCGGTGTTCGAGCGGCGGACGGTGGAGCTGGCGCGGTCCGAGCCGGCGTTCGGGGCGCTCGTGGCGGGCTGGCTGGCTCAGGCGGGGACGGAGGCGGCGGCCCTGCTGGGCCCGAGCGCGCGGCGGACCGTGCAGGCCCTGAGCAGGGCCGCTCCGGACGCGACGTGACGGGGCCCGTGGCGGCGGGGCCGGCCGTCCCCTCCGGCAGCCCCACCCGGACGCCGATGCGGGGCCCCGGGCAGCGGCATGGCAGTCTTAGACCTGTAATCGGCAATCGGTACAAGGCCTACACGGGTTCGGGCGAGGAGCGGTCACAGTGCAGCGCTGGCGTGGCTTGGAGGACATCCCCCAGGACTGGGGACGCAGCGTCGTCACCATCGGCTCCTACGACGGTGTGCACCGCGGTCATCAGCTGATCATCGGACGGGCCGTGGCCACGGCCCGCGAGCTCGGCGTCCCGTCCGTCGTCGTCACCTTCAGCCCGCACCCCAGCGAGGTCGTCCGCCCCGGCAGCCACCCGCCGATCCTGGCCCCCTATGACCGGCGTGCCGAACTGATGGCCGGGCTCGGCGTGGACGCGCTGCTGATCCTGCCGTTCACGGCGGAGTTCTCGAAGCTGTCCCCGGCCGACTTCATCGTGAAGGTGCTCGTCGACAAGCTGCACGCGCGGGCCGTCATCGAGGGGCCCAACTTCCGTTTCGGCCACCGGGCCGCCGGGAACGTGGACTTCCTGCGCGAGCTGGGCGGCACCTACGACTACGAGGTCGAGGTCGTGGACCTGGTGGAGCGCGGCGAGGCGGGCGGCGGCGTGCCGTTCTCCTCGACGCTGGCCCGCAGGCTGGTGGCCGAGGGAGACATGGACGGCGCGGCCGAGATCCTGGGGCGTCCGCACCGGGTCGAGGGCGTGGTGGTGCGCGGTGCGCAGCGCGGGCGCGAGCTCGGCTATCCGACGGCGAACATCGAGACGGCTCCGCACACCGCGATCCCGGCGGACGGGGTCTACGCGGGCTGGCTGACGGCCGACGGCGAGCGGATGCCCGCGGCCATCTCGGTGGGGACGAACGTGCAGTTCGACGCGACCGAGCGGACCGTGGAGGCGTACGCGATCGACCGGATCGGGCTGGACCTGTACGGGAAGCACGCCGCCGTCGATTTCCTCGCGTACGTGCGGGGGATGGCGAAGTTCGAGTCGCTGGACGGGCTGCTCGAGGCGATCGCGGACGACGTGAAGCGGGCGCGGGTGCTCACGGACGCGTACGACGCGGCGCGCTGACGGCGGTAGCGCGCCGGCGACGACGGCGCGACGGGCGAGGGCCCGTACCACCCCGGTTCCGGGGGCGGTACGGGCCCTTCCTGCTCTCGCCTGCTCGTCGGCCGGCCTCAGCCGAGGCGCGGGTCCCTCGGCGGCTGCTGCTGGGGCGGCTGGGGCGGCTGGGGCTGCTGCGGCGGGGCCGGGGGCTGCTGCCAGGGCTGGCCGGGCTGCGGGTAGGGCTGGGCGTACGGCTGCTGCTGGTACGGGGGCTGGCCCTGGGGCTGGCCGTACGGCGGCTGCTGCGGCTGCGGCTGCTGGTGCGGGGCTCCCCAGTGGGCCTGCGGAGCCTGCTGCTGGGCCCGCAGGAAGTCCTCCGCCACCAGGGCGGAGAGGTTGAAGTAGGCCTCGCGGGTCTTGGGCCGCATCATGTCGAGGTCGACCTCGGCGCCGGCGGCGAGGTGCTCGTCGAACGGCACGACGACGACGCCGCGGCAGCGGGTCTCGAAGTGCTGCACGATGTCCTCGATCTTGATCATCTTGGCGGTCTCGCGGACCCCCGAGATGACGGTGAGGGAGCGGGAGACGAGATCGGCGTACCCGTGGGCGGAGAGCCAGTCGAGGGTGGTGCTGGCGCTGCTGGCGCCGTCCACGGACGGAGTCGAGATGATGATGAGCTGATCGGCCAGGTCCAGCACTCCGCGCATGGCGGAGTAGAGCAGCCCGGTGCCCGAGTCGGTGAGGATGATCGGGTACTGGCGGCCCAGCGTCTCGATGACGCGCCGGTAGTCCTCGTCGTTGAAGGTCGTCGAGACGGCCGGGTCCACGTCGTTGGCGATGATCTCCAGGCCGGAGGGCGCCTGGGAGGTGAACCGGCGGATGTCCATGTACGAGTTCAGGTACGGGATCGCCTGGACCAGGTCCCGGATCGTGGCCCCGGTCTCGCGGCGCACGCGGCGGCCGAGGGTGCCGGCATCGGGGTTCGCGTCGATGGCCAGGATCTTGTCCTGGCGCTCGGTGGCGAGGGTCGCGCCGAGGGCGGTGGTGGTCGTGGTCTTGCCGACGCCGCCCTTGAGGCTGATGACGGCGATGCGGTAGCAGGACATGACCGGCGTGCGGATCAGGTCCAGCTTGCGCTGGCGCTCCGCCTCCGCCGCCTTGCCGCCGAAGCGGAACCGGCTGCCCCCGCCGTTGTTGTTGCTCTTCGGCTTCTGCTTGTTGCGCAGCAGGCGGTCGGAGGACAGCTCGACGGCGGCCGTGTAGCCGAGCGGGGCCCCGCCGGCGGCCTGGCCCGAGTACCGGGGGTCGTGCGGCTGCGGGGGCTGCGGCTGGTGGGGGTGGGGCTGCGGCTGGTGCTGCTGCGGTCCCGCGGGCCACTGGGCGCCGGATCGGGGGTCGTGCTGCGGGACCGGGGCCGGGGCCGGCGGGACCGGGGCCGGGGGCGACGGAACCGGGGCCGGGGGTGGGAACGCGTAGTCGTCCGGGGCCGCGAACGCGGGCGGCGGCGACGGCAGTTGGCCGCCGGTTCCCCCGAACGGGTTCTCGCCGCCGACGTGCGGTACGTCCGCAGGGCTGACCGGAGCCGCCTGCTCCACGGCGGGCACGGCGTCGGCCACGTCCGGCGCGGGCGCCTCGGCTCCGGCCGGGGCCGCCGCCTCGACGGGCGCCGGCGCGGGAGCCCCGGCCTGAGGGGGCGTCGGAGCCGGGTACGAGGGTGCCTCGGCCGGGGGCAGGGCCGGAGCCGGGTTGGCCGGAGCCGGGTACGCGGGTGCCTCGATCCGGGCCGGGACCTCTGCCGGTGCCGGCGCCGGGGGAGTGACCGGCGCGGGAGCCTCGGCCTCGGACGGCGCAAGCGCCGGTGCCCGGAACGCCGGGACCTCGACCGGAGTCATGGCCGGCGCCTGGAACGGCGAGGCCGCGTCGACCGGGGCCGCGTCGGCGGGGGCCGCGTCGGCGGGGGCCGCGTCGGCCGGCGGCAGAGCCGGGGCCGGGCCCTGGGCCGGTGCAGGTGCAGGGGCCGGTGCCGGGGGAGCGACCGGGGCCGGGTCGGCCGGCGGCAGAGCCGGGTCCGGGGTCGGGTCCGGGGTCCGGTCCTGGAACGGGAGGGGCGTGGGCAGGCCCGCGCCGTCGGAAGGGGTCCGCGGGGCAGGCGGAGCCATCCGCATCGTCGGGGGCGAGGCCACGTCCGACGGGCGGTGCGGTTCGAAGCCGCTGCCCTCGGGCAGCCCCGGTACCTGCGCGGCCGGAGCCGCACCCTGCGTGTACCAGGCCGGCGGGGTGTAGTCGATGGTGAACTCGCCCGTCAGCTCGGGCTCCGCGTCGGACTGATCGTCCGTCGGGACGTCCCACGTCCCGCCGCGCCTCTCGTTCCGATCGCCGTTCACTGGTCCTCCTGGTCTGTCGAACACTGGTCCGGCGCCCACCTCTGCGCCGCGCCCACGCTCAGCCTAATCGCGGCCCGGTACCGGTGTCCGCCCCCGTCCGTCCCGCCCGCACTCAGTCGATCCGCCGGGCCGCGCCCAACAGGCCCGTCTCCGCTTCCGTCCCCTGGGTCATCACGAACTGCCGGTCCCGCGGCGTGCACCACAGCGTGACCCCGTCGCCCAGCGTCGGCAGCGACTCCACCGCGGGCCGCGGCAGGTTCATCAGCCGGCCGATCTGCGCCGCCTCGTCCGGCGACACCCGCTGCACGCCCACCAGCGACGACTGCTGGAGCAACCGGGGTGCCGTCGGGCTCAGGTACGGCAGCAGCGTCAGCACCGACTGCCAGGGTCCGGCCACCACGCGCCCGCGCGGCGGCCGCATCCCGCAGTCCCGGACCACCAGCACCGGGCTGCCCGCCGAGGCGCCCTGCGGGGGCACCCGGCCCACCTCGTGCAGGGTCACGCACTGCTGCCCGCCGCCCGCCGACCGGGCCAGCCCGGCCCACACCTGTGCGCGCCCGGTCTCCACGGCCACCCGGGCGCCCGTCGCCGCCGTCCGCAGCGCCAGCACCTGTGCCGTCCACAGACCGCCGATCAGCGTCACCTCGTACGGGGTCGGCCGGTTGACGCCGAGCACGGCCGGGCGCCCCTCGGCGTCCACGCCGATGACGACCCCGTCGTCCCCGACCGGCAGGGCGAGGAGGTCGAGGTCGACGGCGGGCACCACGTGCCGCTCCCGGCGCGGGCCGACCAGCCCGAAACCGCCCCTCATCGCGCACCTCCCAGCGGCAGCGAAGCAAGCAGCCCCGGTACCTGTTCCCGGTCGAGCCGGACCAGGCCGGTCTTCACGCCCCGCGCCGTGCGCTCCAACTCACGCCGTGCGGCGACCAGTTCCTCGTCGCTGCGGCCCGTGACCCGGACGTGTCCGGTCAGCGTCACGCCCTGGCGCTCCGCCGGGGCCATCGTCAGGCTGAAGTTCGTCGCGAGGGCCGGCAGCGAGGTCAGCAGCGCCACGAACTGCGGCAGGGGCGCGGCGCCCGCGCCGCCCAGCTGCGGCCAGCGGCCTATCCAGTACGTGGTGTGCCGCCGGTCGTCGCACCGCCAGGTCCGCGGGGTCTCCTCCGTGCGCCGTCCCGTGCTGGCCGACCGCCCGGCCTGGGTGATGGCCATCGGGTTCGCGCACGAGGAGGTCGCCAGGGCCGCCGTGAGCTCCTGCTCGGTCAGCACGGTCGCCGTGAACCCGGCCCCGGCCAGCCGGCTCGCCAGCTGGTCGGCCGCCCGCACCACACACCGCTGGGCGCCCGCCAGGCCGCCGCCGCGGGCGGTGACCGCCTCGGGACACAGCTCCGGGTCGAGCTTGAGGGCGATCCAGGTGAGCCGTACCGCCGGGGTGCCCGTGCGGGCCTGCAGCGGTGCGTAGTTGCGCGTGGCCATCGACTGGGCGGGCAGGTGCGGGGCCGGGGCGGGCTGGGTGTGCTGCACCAGCTGGGCGGACTCCAGCCGGATGCCGTCCACTTCGAGGACGTCCCGTACGACGCCCAGCGGCAGCGGCCGCGCGCCCCGGTCGGGCCGCAGCGCGGTGGCGTCCGTGTCCACCTGGACGACCGCGGTCAGGAAGGTCCCGTCGCCGATCATGCCGACGGGCCGCCGGTCGCGGTCGCTGAACGTGAGGGTGCGCAGCGCCGGATCGGCCTCGACGAGCGGGGCCAGCCCGGGCTCCGTGCCCGCGGGCACGGTCAGGGACGCGGCCCGGCGCCGCCGCGCGCGCAGGGCGAGCGCGCCGCCGATCCACTCGGGCAGGGACCGCTGGTGCCGGCGTACGACCGCGAGCGTCACCAGGACCAGGGCGAGGGCGCCGGCGGGAACCAGCAGCACCGGTTCGACCACCCACGCCACCAGCAGGACGGCCGAGGCCACTTGGAGCAGTACGAGCTGTTGCAATCGGAACGGACCGAAGCGGCCGGGGCTGGACTTCGGATGGGGCGTCACCCCGCCGCGTGCGGGTGCGGCCGCGCCGGTCTGCGGCTGCGTTGCCGTGGCCATCACTCGCGCACTTCCCCTTTCTCGCCCGGCTGCCGCCGGGAGGTACCCGCGGGGCCGGACCCGCGAGTTCTGCGGGCGCGGCGCAACGGCAGCCGCACGGCCCGGAATCTCCCCGATCCACCCCTACGAGCCCTGATGCCCCGATGGCCCGTGAATACTGCGGTGTGGAAGGCGCGGAGCGGCCACCTCACCCTACCCGGCCCCTGCATACCGTCTGCCAAGAGGCATAGTAGGTGCCCGGTCCGACAAACGAGGCTCGGGGACCGTACTCACCGACCGGGCCGTGCGGGGAGAATCAGGCGGTCATGGCATCACGACGTGATGAGCTCAACGCGTACACCTTTGCGAAGCGGCGCACGGTGGCCGCGTTCCTCCAGCCGTCCGCGACGGGCACCGAGGAGGGCGCTCCGCGCCCGCTGCGCGCGGTCGTCCCGGGCGTGGTCGTCGCCGCGGTCGTGCTCGCCGCCTTCGGCGCCTGGGGCATGTTCAAGCCCACCGCCCCCAAGGGCTGGGCGGACCCCGGCACGCAGGTGATCGTCGGCAAGCAGTCGACGACCCGCTACGTCGTCCTGACGACGAAGGTGAACGGCAAGGACCAGACCCGCCTGCACCCGGTGCTGAACCTCGCCTCCGCCCGACTCCTGCTCGATCCCTCGAAGTTCAAGGTGATCCAGGTCGACGACAAGGTCCTGGACGCGGGCAAGCCCCCGCGCGGCCCCATCATCGGCATCCCGTACGCCCCCGACCGGCTCCCCGCCAAGGAGGACGCGGCCAAGGCCAAGCGCTGGGCCGTCTGCCAGCAGCCCGGCGGCAACGGCCGGGGGGTGCAGACCGCCACCTTCGTGCTCGCCGACCGTGAGACGCACCTGACGGACGACGAGCGCAGGCTGACCGACACCCAGACGCTGTACGTGCAGAGCACCGGCGCGGGCAAGGAGCGCTACCTGGTCGACGCGACCGGCACCAAGTACAAGTTCCCCGAGGGCACACCGGCAGCGGGCACGATGACCAACGCCCTGGTCGGTACGGGCGCCACCCCGCAGCCGGTCACCGAGCAGTGGCTGGCCACCCTCAACTCCGGTGACGACCTGTCCTTCCCGCAGCTGCCCGGCAAGGCCGGCGCCAACGCCGACGTCAAGGGCTTGGTCACCGCGGACAACAAGGTCGGCATGGTGCTCCGGGCGCAGACGGGCTCGGGCACCCAGCACTACGTGGTCCTGCCCGGGAAGGTCGCGCCGGTCTCCGAGTTCGTCGCGTGGCTGCTGATCTCCGCGCCCGCGACCGACGGCCTCAACATGCACGGCAAGGCCCGTGAGGTCGACCTCCAGGCCCTCAGCCCGGACCCCGCCCCGTTCGGCGGCGACCTCAAGTGGCCCCGGCGCAAGGCGGAGGTGGTCAACCAGAGCGCACCGGCAGCCGCGCCCCAGGCCGGTGGCCCCGCCGGCCGCGACACCGTCTGCAACGTCCTGCGCGCGGTCGACGGCCAGGGCAACCAGACGCTGAGCACCTGGGCCGGCACCGGCTTCCCCATCGACATCACCGCCAGCGGCACCAGCGCGTACGTCACCCCGGGCTCGGGGCTGCTCTACACGCAGATCCAGGGCAAGCAGACGACGGCCGGCGGCTCCCTCTTCCTGGTCACCGACACGGGCCTGCGCTACGCCGTCCAGGCCAACGGCGACAGCGACGCCGAGCAGTCGAAGATCGGCGCCCCCGACCAGCAGGCGAAGGGCGGCGCGGGAGGAGCACCCGGCGCCCCCGAACCCAGTCAGGCGCAGGTCCGCCTCGGCTACGCGGGCGTGACCCCGGCCATGGTGCCCATCGCCTGGTCGGAGTTCCTCTCCAAGGGGCCGCGGCTGGACACCAACTCCGCACGCCAGCCGCAGGGTTCCTGAGGTAGCCGACGATGAACCAGCTCCCCGGGCGGCGGCGCGCTCCGCTCGCCGCCGCCCTCGCCCTCCTCGGGGTCTGCGCCGCCGCGCCCGCCGCCGGCGCAGCCGCCCCCGCGCCCGAGCCCCCGTACGCCGCGCGCCTCGACGGCGCCGGCGAGTGCACCTTCCCCATGAAAAAGCAGATCGCGGACCGCCCCTGGGCCCTCCAAAGGCTCCTCCTCGACGAGCTGTGGGCGCACACCAAGGGCAAGGACAAGAACGGCAACAGCGTCCGCGTCGCGGTCATCGACACCGGTGTGGACCGGGCCAATCCCCAGCTGAGCGGCGCCCTCGACGTCGGCGCCGGCAAGGACCTGATCGACCCGAAGGGCGGCGACGGCACGAACGACACCGTCGGCCACGGCACCAAGGTCGCCGGACTGATCGCGGCCCGCCCCCAGGAGGGCACCGGGTTCGTCGGCCTGGCCCCGGACGCCACCATCATCCCGATCCGGCAGAACGACGGGCAGGGCAAGGGCAACGCCCTCTCGCTCAGCCAGGCGATCGACCACGCGGTGGCCAAGGGCGCCCAGGTCATCAACATCTCCCAGGACACCGACGTACCGCTGACCGCGGACTCCGAGCTCGGCAAGTCCGTCCAGAAGGCCCTCGACGCCAAGGTCGTCGTGATCGCCTCGGCGGGCAACGACGGCATCAGCGGCGAGAAGCGCAAGACCTACCCGGCGGCCTTCCCCGGCGTCCTCGCGGTGGGCGCCTCGGACCGCAACAACGAGCGTGCCGCGTTCTCCCAGCCCGGCGACTTCATCGGGGTGGCCGCGCCCGGCGTCGACATGGTCTCCACGGTCCCGGGCTTCGGCCAGTGCATCGACAACGGCACCAGCTTCTCGGCCCCGTACGTCGCCGGCGTCGCAGCCCTGCTCCGCGCCAAACACGGGGACTGGTCGGCGCAGCAGATCGTCTGGCAGATCCAGAACACCGCGGAGCGCTCGGTCAAGGGCCGCGACGACTACGTCGGCTGGGGCGTCGTCGACCCGGTGCGCGCGCTCAGCCAGGACCGGGAGGTCCCGAAGGCGCCGGTCCCCGACCCCGGCCCGCCCCCGGCCGCCGCTCCGGAGGCGGCCGCGCTGCAGCTCACCGAGACGGCCCGGGAGCGCGAGGAGCGGTTGGGCACGTACGCTCTCGGCATCGGCGCCGTCGTCATCGCCGTCATCGCGGGCACGGCGACCGTCGTCCGGGATGCCCGCGGCCGCCGACGCCGTTTGCAGTGAACGGGGACGGTCCATCTGGGGAAGCAACCCACTGGTGTTGGGCCGTGAGGCTGAACTGACTAGAGTGACGGCAGGCTTCACGAATGTGATCGGGGGATCGCGTGGAGCGGAGGGGGATGTCCGGGGCGCGCGGTTCAACACCGCGCCGGGACCGTCCGCTCCGCCGCGCAATCCGCCGGTTCTGCCGGCGAATTGAGAAGTGAGGAGCTTCGGATGAGCACGAACACCTTCGGGCTGGCGGACGATCCGGTCGTCAAGGCGGCCAACAGGATCTCCGAGACGGCCAACGCCGTCACCACCCAGGCCCGCGAGCTGGCCGACATCATCGCCACCGTCAGCGCCGGCTGGACCGGTGTCGGCGCCGCCGGATTCGCCAAGGCCCAGTCGGACCTCAACGTCGAGCACGACGAGATCCGCCGCCTGCTCGGCGTGCTGCACAACGCCGTCTCCCAGACCAAGAACCTGAGCAACGCCCAGGACGAGGACGTGCGCGCGGCGTTCCGCGCCGTGGCCCCCGCCGGCGGCGGCACGGGCGGCGCCCGGTCCGGCCTCGAGAACATCTGACCGGCGTCGTTCCCAGTCACCACCAGAGCGAAGGAGAAGATCATGTCGGGAAATGACGGCAACACCCGGGTACGGTACGAGACCGTTCAGCAGATGGCGGACCGCATCCGCGTCGTGTCGAACAACATCATCAAGGACCTGGCCGAGATGGAGCAGGCCGTGAAGGTGGTCACCGACACCTGGGACGGTGAGGCGCACCGCGAGTACGTGGTCCTCCAGAAGAAGTACCGGCGCATCGCCGACGAGATGCAGAAGAAGCTGGAGACGGTCGCCAAGCTCATCGAGCAGGGCAAGGGCGACTACCGCGCCACCGACGTGAAGGCCTCGCGCCTGTTCACCGAGGCCTACTGAGCCCGGGCCCGCAGCCCGTACGCGCCGAGGGGGCGCGCCCGCACCCGGGCGCGCCCCCTCGGCGCGTACTGCCGTCCGTCCCGGTCCGCCTCAGGGCCGGTGGCGGTCGAGGTCGAACTCCCCGTCCCGGGCCCCGAGCACGAAGGCCTCCCACTCGGCCGCGGTGTACCGCAGCACCGTGTCCCGGTCCAGCGAGGACCGCATGGCCACCGCACCCTCGGGCAGCCGGGCGATCTCGACCCGCTCCTCCTCGGGGGTGGTCCCGGGCGGTCCCTCCCACTCCACGCCGCTGATGTCGAGCGCGTACAGCTCGTCCTTCTCCTGCTGGGTGCCCATGTGCGGCCTTTCCCCTCGGTGGCGCGGTCTTCACCGCCGATTATCGGCCCTGTGCGGCCCGGGAGGACGGGTTTGCTCACATCTCCGGCATCCGCCCGAGCTGCACCAGCGAGGTGCCCCGCCGGCGCGAGACGAAGTACCCCCGGCCCGGCGGCATCGGACGCGGCCGCACGTTGCCGACCAGGTCGCCCTCGGAGGGGTCACCGGACAGGACGATGCCCTGCGCGCCCAGCTCCTTGATCCGCTGCATGAACGGCTCGTACATCGACCGCGAGGCACCCGCCGAGTTCCGCGCGATGATGAAGCGCACGCCCGTGTCCCGGGCGAAGGGCAGGAAGTCCACCAGCGGCGCCAGCGGATTGCCCTGGCTCGTGGCCACCAGGTCGAAGTCGTCGATGACGATGAACACGTCCGGCCCGGTCCACCAGCTGCGGTCGCGCAACTGCTGCGGAGTGACGTCGTCCGGCGGCTGCCGCCGGGCGAACACCCCGCCCAGCGCCTCCATGTGCATCTGCAGCGAGCTCGCCATCGGCGCGTACTCCAGCAGGTGCGCCTCCGGCAGCGCCCCCAGCAGGCTCCGCCGGTAGTCGCCCACCACCAGGCGCGCCTGCTCCGGCGCGTAACGCTCCGAGATCTGCCGGGCGATGAGCCGCAGCAGGTTCGTCTTGCCCGACTCGCTCTCGCCGAAGACGAGGAGGAAGGGGTCGGAGTCGAAGTCGACGAACACCGGCTCCAGGTCCGTCTCGTCGATGCCGATCGCGATCCCGCGCCCGGGCCGGTCCCCGCCCCGGGGCAGCTGGTCGGCGTGGAGCAGCCGCGGAAGCAGCCGCACCCCGGGGGCCGCGGGCCCCGCCCAGTGCCGCTTGACCGCGTCCACGAAGGCGGCCGTGGCCTCCGACAGGTCCGCCGGGTCGTGCGAGCCGTCGATCCGCGGGAGCGCCCCCAGGAAGTGCAGCTTCTCGGGCACCTGGCCGCGGCCCGGCATCCCGGTGGGGACGTTCGCCGCGACCTTCCGGTCGAACTCCGAGTCCATGACGTCGCCGAGCCGCAGCTCGAGGCGGCTCAGCATCTGGTCCTTGAGCGCCGCGCGCACCTCCATGTAGCGCGCCGCGGTGATCACCACGTGGATGCCGTAGCCCAGACCGCGGGCCGCGATGTCCGTGACCACCTGTTCCAG
This sequence comes from Streptomyces sp. NPDC048349, assembly GCF_040651925.1. Lineage (NCBI taxonomy): Bacteria > Bacillati > Actinomycetota > Actinomycetes > Kitasatosporales > Streptomycetaceae > Streptomyces > Streptomyces sp. NPDC048349. The sequence continues at coordinate 88,711 of NZ_JBEZLA010000021.1, forward strand.
GCCCTCGTACTCGCCGCGGAAACCGCCCCAGCCGTCGACGACCAGGAACACGTCGCCCCACGGCTCCCCGGGCAGCTCGCCCGCCGCCCGCCGGCGCCGGTAGGTACCGATCGAGTCGATGTTGTTCGAGCGGAAGAACTCCTCGCGCCGGTTGAGGATGCCCCCCACCTCCGCGACGGTACGGCGCACCCGCTCCGGGTCCAGCCGCGAGGCGATCCCGCCCACGTGCGGCAGTTCGGCGACCGACGACAGGCTGCCACCGCCGAAGTCCAGCCCGTAGAACTGCACTTCGCGCGGGGTGTGCGTAAGGGCGAACGAGGAGATCAGCGTCCGCATCAGCGTGGACTTGCCCGACTGCGGACCGCCGACCACCATCATGTGACCCGCCGCACCCGAGAAGTCCCGGTACAGCACCTCGCGCCGCTGCTCGAAGGGCTTGTCGATGAGGCCGAGCGGTACGACGAGCCCGCCGGGGCGCGTGTACCCCTCCGCGTGCAGCCCCCGCTCGGCGCTCGGAGCCAGCGCCGGCAGCAACTGGTCCAGCGGCGGAGCCTGGTCCAGCGGCGGCAGCCACACCTGGTGCGCCGGCACCCCCTGCCCCTCCAGCCGGCTCACGATCACGTCCAGCACCGTGTCGGCGAGCGCGTCGTCCTCCCGCGCCGACTGCGCCGCCAGGTAGGCGGGGTCGGGAGCCGCGTACACCACCGGCACCGGAGCCGCCGTGAACAGCGCGGGCCGCCGCTCCACCGGGAACAGGCCCACCGACAGGTCGGGCCCGCCCGCGCGGTAGGTGCCCGAGACGTACGCCGCCTTGAAGCGGGTCATCTCGTCCGTACCGAACTTCAGATAGCCCGAACCGGGCACCGACGGCAGGTGGTAGGCGTCCGGCACACCGATCGCCGTCCGCGACTCCGCCGCCGAGAAGGTCCGCAGGCCGATCCGGTACGAGAGGTACGTGTCCAGCCCGCGCAGCTTGCCCTCCTCCAGCCGCTGCGAGGCCAGCAGCAGGTGCACGCCCAGCGACCGGCCGATCCGGCCGATCTGGATGAACATGTCGATGAAGTCGGGCTTCGCCGTCAGCAGCTCGCTGAACTCGTCGATGACCAGCACCAGGGAGGCCAGCGGCTCCAGCGGGGCGCCGGCCGCGCGGGCCTTCTCGTAGTCGTGGATGTTCGCGTAGTTGCCCGCCGCGCGCAGCAGCTCCTGACGGCGCTGCAGCTCGCCGCGGATCGAGTCGCCCATCCGGTCCACGAGCGTGAGGTCGTCCGCCAGGTTGGTGATGACGGCCGCGACGTGCGGCATCTGCCCCATGCCCGTGAAGGTCGCGCCGCCCTTGAAGTCGGCGAGTACGAAGTTCAGCGTCTCCGAGGTGTGCGTGACGGCGAGGCCGAGCACCAGGGTGCGCAGCAGCTCCGACTTGCCGGAACCGGTCGCGCCCACGCACAGGCCGTGCGGCCCCATGCCCTCCTGCGCGGCCTCCTTGAGGTCCAGCATCACCGGGGCGCCGTCCTCGCCGACCCCGATCGGCACGCGCAGCCGCTCACCGGCCGACCGCGGCCGCCAGGTCCGCGCCACGTCCACCGCGGCCGCGTCCCCCAGGTTCAGCAGGTCCGTGAAGTCCAGGTTCGCCAGCAGCGGTTCGTCTTCGTCCCCGCCGCCCGTGCGCAGCGGGGCCAGCTGGCGGGCCAGCGCCTCCGCCGCGGGCAGCGACAGCGTGTCCGGCGTGCCCTCGTAGGCGACGCCCGCGCCCGACTCCAGGCGCAGCCTGCCCGGCCGCACCACGACCGACAGTCCGCCGCGCGGCTCGTCCAGCTCGCCCGCGACCACCTCGACGATGGTGACGCCCTGCAAACCCTCGGCCGCCGCGAACACCGAGTCCGGCGGCACCACACCACCGCGAGGTGAGTTGGCGTCCAGCACGACCACCAGGTGCGGCTGGTCGAGCACCGGGGACACCTCGCGGCTGAACCGCGGCCGCCCCTCCAGCCGGGGCGCCATCAGCGCCTCCAGCTCAGCCAGGTCGTCGCCGAACAGCCGCTTCGTACCGGCCCCGTCCACCTGCCCGGGCACCTGCGTGTGCGGCAGCCACTTCGTCCAGTCCCACGACGGGACCGCACCCGGCGCGGCCACCACGGCCACCACCAGGTCCTCGGGGGAGTGCAGCGTCGTCAGCTGCGCCACCAGCGCCCGCGCCGTACCGCGCGCCGACTCCGGCTCGCCCGACACGGTCACGTGGTAGAACGCCCGGATCGACACCGCCATCGGCAGCCCGTCCAGCGAGGAGTGCACCTTCAGGAAGCGCTGCATCGCGCCCGCCGTCAACGGCTCCAGCTCGTCCACCGGCGCCGTGTCCGGCGCCACCAGCGGAGTCGACAGGCGCTGCGCGCCCAGCCCGAGCCGCGCCTGGCCGAAGTCCGGGTCGCCCACCCGCCGTTCCCACAGCCGCGACCCCTCGGCCACCACCGACCACAACTGGTCCGGCGCCGGGTGCAGGTACAGCTGCGCGTCGCGCTGCGCCCGCGCGGTCCGGCGCACCTGACGACGCGTCTGCGCAAGGTATTTGAGGTAGTCCCGGCGCACATCGGCCATTTGCCCCTGCGTACCCCGGCGGTGCCGCACGAGCTGCGCCACGACCATCGCCACCGTCGACGACAGCATCAGCACGCCCATGATGCGCATGAACGGCGCCGCACCCGGCATGAAGAAGAACACCGCGGAGGAGCCCATGCCGAGCATCGGCAGGAGCTGCATCAGCATGCCCTCCTGCTGCCCCCGAGGAAGTTCCGGCGGCGCCTCCAGCCGCAGCTCGTCCGAAGGCACTTCGGGCGGCAGGGACCGCGGCGGTCGTTTGACGACGATCTGGCTCACCGGAGCATCAATCCCTCGAAAACGGACGGGACACCGCATCCGGCGCCCCCAAGTCCCGGGCACGGAGGGGGTCTCCTCCACGCGTCGGTGATCCTACTTGCCGACAGTCGGGCAAGCGCCCGGTAGGGTGACGCGCGCAGTATGCGCATCCGCGAATCGTCCGCCGCCGCGGGCAGCGACAAGGGGGGTCACACAGGTGAGTACGGCCGGGACGACGGGTTTTTGCAGGGTCACCGTCGTGGCCCCGGACAGCCGGATCGACGTAGCCCTCCCCGAGGACATCGCCGTCGCCGACGTCTACCCCGAGCTGCTGCGACTCACCGGCCAGACCCAGCCCGTCGGCGCCCCGACCGGCTTCCACCTCGTACGGCGCTCCGGCACCGTCCTCGACGGCGCCCGCACCCTCGCCGCCCAGCAGGTCCTCGACGGCGAGGTGCTCAGCCTGCGCCCCTTCGCCGAGTCCCTGCCGCCCGCCGTCTTCGACGACGTCTCCGACGCCGTCGCCTCGGCCGTCGTCCGCGACCGGCACCGCTGGAGCGACGACATGCTGCGCGGCGCCGGCCTGGCCGGAGCCGCACTCCTCCTCGTCATGCTCGGCTTCGTCCTCTGGTACGCGGACCCGCTGCGCCACGACATGCACGGCCTGCCCGGGATCATCGCGGCCGCCGTCGGCGTCCTGCTGACCGCCGTCGCCGGCGTCCGCGCCCGCGTCTACCGCGACCGCGGCTCCGCCGTCGCCCTCGGCCTCAGCGCCCTGCCCCACCTGCTGATCGCCGGATCCGGGATCATCGCCCCCGCCGCCGGCCAGGGCCCCGGCCGGCTCCAGTTCCTGCTGGGCTGCGTCTGCGTCCTCGTCGCCTCCGTGGCCCTGGTCGCGCTCACCCCCAGCGGCGACGCCCCCTTCGTCGCGGCCACCTTCGTCGCCGCCACCGGCACCCTGGCCACCTTCACGGCCATCGCCACCGAGGCCTCCGCGACCGCCACCGCCGCCGCCTGCGCCCCCGTCGCCATCGGCCTGGTCGCCTTCCTCCCCGGCCTCTCCGCCCGCTTCGCCCGCCTGCCGATCGGCTACGCCGCCCCGCAGAGCGCCACCGAGGAGTACGTCGACCACGCAGGGAACCCGGACCGCTACGAGACCGACCCGTACGGCGACCCGTCCGGCTCCGACCAGCACGACCAGGGCGCCCCCCTGGACGCCGAGCAGATCGCCGCCCAGGCCCGCCGCGGCCACGAGATGCTGCTCGGCCTGGTCGGCGGATGCGCCGCGGTCGCCGTGGGGGCCGCCGCCGTCCTCGGCTTCTCCGACAACACCTGGGGCCGGCTGCTGGCCCTCGCCACCGGCCTCGCGATGCTGCTGCGCGCCCGGCTCTTCCGCTACACCTCCCAGGTGGTGTGCGCCCTGGCCGCCGGGCTCGTCGCCGTCGCCCTGCTGATCCTGGGCCTGGCCCTGCACCCGCCGGCCGACCTGGTCGAAGCCCTGGTCCTGAAGCAGGACCACAGCGGCCTGGACCTCCGCACGATCTGGCTGACCGCCGCCGTCGCCGCCGGCGCGGCCCTCCTCGCCGGTATTGCGCTTGTCATCCCGCGCAAGGGTCTGTCACCCTTCTGGGGAAGGCTGCTCGACCTCACCGAGGCGGCGGTCCTGCTCAGCCTGGTCCCCCTGGCCCTGGCCGTGCTGGACGTCTACTCCCGGGCCCGCGCTCTCACCAGCTGAGACGCCGTGACCCGGCAGCCTGGTACGCTGTGTGACGGCCGTTTGTGTACGCGCCCCCGGAACCCTCTGGAGGCTGCGCTCAGCGGACCCCGCCTCCCGAGTTACGGAAGATCCCCAGAGAATTCGACCTGGGGCACTCGGTGGCAACGAAGACCTAACGAGGAGTACGCGTGCCGCTCGACGCCGCTACGAAGAAGCAGATCATCGCAGAGTTTGGTGCCAAGGAGGGCGACACCGGCTCCCCCGAGGTCCAGGTCGCGATGCTGTCCCGCCGCATCTCGGACCTGACCGAGCACCTGAAGACGCACAAGCACGACCACCACTCCCGTCGTGGTCTGCTGATCCTGGTCGGCCAGCGTCGCCGCCTGCTGCAGTACCTGGCCAAGAAGGACATCCAGCGCTTCCGTACGCTGGTCGAGCGCCTCGGCATCCGCCGCGGTGCGGCCGGCGCCAAGTAAAGCGCTGTGGAGGGAGCGGTTCCCACATCCGGGGGCCGCTCCCTTTGCTGTACGTGCGGACCGGACCGGACCCTTTGTAATCTGGAAAGGACGCACGTGCGTGTCTGAGGAAGACGCGCACAACTGAAGAGGAGGAGCGCCCTCCCTACGCCGCCGGTCCTCGGTAGTGGCACCCGGAATGCCCCACGGGCACCGAACCGGGTGCTTCGATCGAAGACCGGCCCCCAGGCCAGGAGCGCTTCTCCGCAACCGTCCACCGCCACACGGGCGGCGGACGGAGACGACGAAAATGGAGAAAACGCTAGTGGAGAACGAGACCCACTACGCCGAGGCCGTCATTGACAACGGTTCCTTCGGCACCCGCACCATCCGCTTCGAGACGGGCCGTCTGGCCCGCCAGGCCGCCGGCTCCGCCGTTGCCTACCTGGACGACGACACGATGGTGCTTTCCGCCACCACCGCGTCGAAGAAGCCCAAGGACCAGCTCGACTTCTTCCCCCTGACGGTGGACGTCGAGGAGCGGCAGTACGCGGCCGGCAAGATCCCCGGCTCCTTCTTCCGCCGCGAGGGCCGGCCCTCCGAGGACGCGATCCTCACCTGCCGCCTGATCGACCGCCCGCTGCGCCCGTCCTTCAAGAAGGGCCTGCGCAACGAGATCCAGGTCGTCGCCACCGTCATGGCGCTCAACCCGGACCACCTGTACGACGTCATCGCGATCAACGCCGCGTCCGCGTCCACCCAGCTGGCCGGCCTGCCCTTCTCCGGTCCGATCGGCGGCGTCCGCGTCGCGCTGATCAAGGGCCAGTGGGTCGCGTTCCCGACGCACACCGAGCTCGAGGACGCCGTCTTCGACATGGTCGTCGCGGGCCGCGTCCTGGAGGACGGCGACGTCGCGATCATGATGGTCGAGGCCGAGGCCACGGAGAAGACCATCGCGCTGGTCAAGGGCGGCGCCGAGGCGCCGACCGAGGAGATCGTCGCCGCGGGCCTCGACGCCGCGAAGCCGTTCATCAAGGTCCTGTGCAAGGCCCAGTCGGACCTCGCCGCCAAGGCCGCCAAGCCCGAGGGCGAGTTCCCGGTCTTCCTGGACTACCAGGACGACGTGTACGAGGCCCTCGCGGCCGCCGTCAAGGGCGACCTTTCCCAGGCGCTGACCATCGCGGGCAAGCAGGACCGCGAGGCCGAGCTGGACCGCGTCAAGGAGATCGCCGCCGAGAAGCTCCTCCCGGCCTTCGAGGGCCGCGAGAAGGAGATCTCCGCCGCCTACCGCAGCCTGACCAAGGCCCTGGTGCGCGAGCGCGTCATCAAGGACAAGGTCCGCATCGACGGCCGCGGGATCACGGACATCCGTACCCTCGCCGCCGAGGTCGAGGCCATCCCGCGCGTGCACGGCTCGGCGCTGTTCGAGCGTGGCGAGACCCAGATCCTGGGCGTCACCACCCTCAACATGCTGCGCATGGAGCAGCAGCTGGACACCCTCTCCCCGGTGACCCGCAAGCGCTACATGCACAACTACAACTTCCCGCCGTACTCCGTCGGTGAGACCGGCCGCGTGGGCTCGCCCAAGCGCCGCGAGATCGGCCACGGCGCGCTCGCCGAGCGCGCCATCGTGCCGGTCCTGCCGACCCGCGAGGAGTTCCCGTACGCGATCCGCCAGGTGTCCGAGGCCCTCGGCTCCAACGGTTCGACGTCCATGGGCTCGGTCTGCGCCTCGACCATGTCGCTGCTGAACGCCGGTGTGCCGCTGAAGGCCCCCGTCGCCGGTATCGCCATGGGCCTGATCTCCCAGGAGATCGACGGCAAGACCCACTACGTCGCCCTCACCGACATCCTCGGTGCGGAGGACGCCTTCGGCGACATGGACTTCAAGGTCGCCGGCACCAAGGAGTTCGTCACCGCGCTCCAGCTGGACACCAAGCTCGACGGCATCCCGGCCTCCGTCCTGGCCGCGGCCCTCAAGCAGGCCCGCGACGCCCGCCTCCACATCCTCGACGTGATGATGGAAGCGATCGACACGCCGGACGAGATGTCCCCCAACGCCCCGCGGATCATCACCGTCAAGATCCCCGTGGACAAGATCGGCGAGGTCATCGGCCCCAAGGGCAAGATGATCAACCAGATCCAGGAGGACACCGGCGCCGAGATCACGATCGAGGACGACGGCACCATCTACATCGGTGCCGCCGACGGCCCGGCCGCCGAGGCCGCCCGCGCCACGATCAACGGCATCGCCAACCCGACCATGCCGGAGGTCGGCGAGCGCTACCTGGGTACGGTCGTCAAGACCACCACCTTCGGTGCCTTCGTCTCCCTGCTCCCGGGCAAGGACGGCCTCCTGCACATCTCGCAGATCCGCAAGCTCGCCGGTGGCAAGCGCGTGGAGAACGTCGAGGACGTGCTCGCGGTCGGCACCAAGGTCCAGGTGGAGATCGCCGAGATCGACCAGCGCGGCAAGCTCTCCCTGATCCCCGTGATCGACGGCGAGGCTGCCGGCGACGAGGCTGACAAGGACGACTCCGACAAGTGATGTCGCGTAGTTCCCGTGTGACGGCCCGCCCCTCTTCGGAGGGGCGGGCCGTCGCCCGTACCCAAACCCTTCTCAAGGGGCAGAACGGCATCGGCACCGTCCGCCGCACCGTCCTGCCCGGCGGACTGCGCATCGTCACCGAGACGCTGCCCTCCGTCCGCTCCGCCACCTTCGGCATCTGGGCGCACGTCGGCTCCCGTGACGAGACGCCCGCGCTGAACGGGGCCACGCACTACCTGGAGCACCTCCTCTTCAAGGGCACCGAGAAGCGCAGTGCCCTCGACATCTCCGCCGCGATCGACGCGGTCGGCGGCGAGATGAACGCCTTCACGGCGAAGGAGTACACCTGCTATTACGCCCGGGTGCTCGACACCGACCTCCCGCTGGCCATCGACGTGGTCTGCGACATGCTCACCGGTTCGCTGATCCGCGAGGAGGACGTCGACGCCGAGCGCGGAGTCATCCTCGAAGAGATCGCGATGACCGAGGACGACCCGGGCGACATGGTCCACGACCTGTTCGCCCAGACCATGTACGGGGACACCCCCCTGGGCCGGCCCGTCCTCGGCACCGTCGAGACGATCAACGCCCTGGGCGCCGACCGGATCCGCCGCTTCTACAAGAAGCACTACGACCCGACCCACCTCGTGGTGGCCGCCGCCGGCAACGTCGACCACAACAAGGTCGTGCGCCAGGTCCGCGCCGCCTTCGAGAAGGCCGGCGCGCTGACCCGCACCGACGCCGAGCCGATCGGCCCGCGCAGCGGCGCCCGGCGCATCCGCACCTCCGGCCGCGTCGAGCTGGTGAACCGCAAGACCGAGCAGGCCCACGTGGTCCTCGGCATGCCCGGCCTGGCCCGCACGGATGACCGCCGCTGGGCGCTGGGCGTGCTCAACACCGCTCTCGGCGGCGGCATGTCCTCGCGCCTGTTCCAGGAGGTCCGGGAGAAGCGCGGCCTGGCCTACAGCGTGTACTCGTACACCTCGGCCTTCGCCGACACCGGCCTCTTCGGCGTCTACGCGGGCTGCCGCCCCAACCAGGTCCCCGACGTGCTGCGGATCTGCCGGGACGAGCTCGACAAGGTCGCCTCCGACGGACTCACCGACGAGGAGATCAAGCGGGCCATCGGCCAGCTCTCCGGGTCGACCGTCCTCGGCCTGGAGGACACCGGCGCGATCATGAACCGCATCGGCAAGAGCGAGCTGTGCTGGGGCGACCAGATGTCCGTCGACGACATGCTGGCCAAGATCGCTTCGGTGACCCCGGACGACGTCCGCTCGGTCGCACAGGATGTACTGGCCCAGCGGCCCTCGCTCGCGGCGATCGGCCCGCTGAAGGAGAAGCAGGCAGCCCGTCTCCACGAAGCGGTTGCCTAGTCCCGTACGCACGTAGAAGGAAGCAGGCAACATGAGCAAGCTGCGCGTGGCAGTCCTCGGCGCACAGGGCCGCATCGGCTCCGAAGCGGTCAGGGCGGTCGAGGCCGCCGAAGACATGGAGCTGGTGGCGGCCCTCGGCCGCGGCGACAAGCTGGAGACGCTGGCCGAGGCCGGCGCCCAGGTCGCGGTCGAGCTGACCACCCCCGCCTCGGTGATGGAGAACCTCGACTTCCTCATCCGCCACGGCATCCACGCAGTGGTCGGCACCACCGGATGGAACGAGGACCGCCTCGCCCAGCTGAACACCTGGCTCGACGCTTCCCCGCAGACGGGTGTGCTCATCGCGCCGAACTTCTCCATCGGCGCCGTCCTCACCATGAAGTTCGCCGCCCAGGCCGCGCGCTACTTCGAGTCCGTCGAGGTCGTCGAGCTGCACCACCCGAACAAGGTCGACGCCCCCTCGGGCACCGCGACCCGTACGGCGCAGCTCATCGCGGCCGCCCGCGCCGAGGCCGGCCTCGGCACCCAGCCCGACGCCACCGCCACCGCGCTCGACGGCGCCCGCGGCGCGGACGTCGACGGCGTCCCGGTGCACGCCGTCCGCCTGCGCGGCCTGCTGGCCCACCAGGAGGTGCTGCTCGGCGGCGAGGGCGAGACCCTGACCATCCGTCACGACTCCCTGCACCACAGCAGCTTCATGCCGGGCATCCTGCTCGGCGCCCGCCGCGTGACGCAGACCCCGGGCCTCACCTTCGGCCTGGAACACTTCCTCGACCTCGGCTGATCCGGTAGTACTCCCATGCGCGCGAAGATCACGTACTTCCTCACGGCCGCCGTCCTGGTCGTCTACTTCGTCCTGGTCGGCAGCCGGGGCCTGATGCTGATCCGGCAGGGTACCTGGCTCACCGTCACCTTCGGGGCGGCCGTGCTGATCCTGCCGGTCATCGGCGTGTGGTTCCTCTGGAAGAACACGCAGTTCGTCACCAGGGCCAACCAGCTCGCGGCCGAGCTGGAGGCCGAGGGCGCCCTGCCCGTGGACGAGCTGGAGCGGGACCAGTACGGCCGGATCCTGCGGGACTCCGCGGACGAGGTCTTCGCGCGCCGCAAGGCCGAGACCGAGGACGCGCCGGGGGACTGGCGCAGCTGGTTCCGGCTCGCCGTCGCCTACCACGACGCCCGCGACACCCCGCGGGCGCGCAAGGCCATGCAGCGGGCGATCGCCCTGCATGACGGGAAGCCCGTACGGGCCTGATTTCCGTACGGGCTCCCGGTGCGCGGGTGGCGCCGGTCAGGCGGGCACGGGCCGGTATTCGTCGGCCCAGGCCCCGACCGTGTCGGCGGCCCGGTCGAAGGCCTCGGCCCGCGACAGGAAGTCGGCGTTGTGGTCGGTCAGCAGCGCCGGCAGCTCCGCGCCGTCACGCGTGGCCACGGTCAGCGCCTGCCCCTGTACGGTCCGCGGCAGCCCGAGCCAGCGCACCGGCTGCTGCACCGTGCGGAGCTCGGTGACCTCGCCCCAGGCGATCGAGCGGGTCCCGAAGAACCCCACCCGGCGCAGTCCCGTACGGCTCACCCAGACTCCCGCGCGCAGCAGCCGCAGCGCCGAGCCGATGACGGCGAGGGCGGCGACGAGGCAGACCGCGGCCCCGCCCCAGGCACCGGCGAAGGCGACGATCATCGTCGACAGCAGCATGAACGCCGACAGCAGGAGCAGCAGCGCCGCGATGCCCACCCGCCAGGGACCCGGCCGGTAGGGGCGCCGCCAGCGGTCGTGGTCGGCATGGGCCGGCACCTCGTCGCCGTCGTCGTCCGCGGGGGACACACCGTCGGCCGTCAGGAAGGGCAGGGGCACGGCTGGACCTCACTCACATGCACGTTCGGTTGGGCTGTGACCGTGAGGCTACCGCCCCTGGGAGGCCTCCGACTGCTGCGACTTCTCCGGTGCCTTGCTCGGCTGCAGTGCGGGCATGCCGAAGACCAGGGAGCCGGCCAGTCCGGCAACCACGGTCAGCCCGACCAGACTACGGGCGGCGAGCTGGGTCTTGCTCAGGCGCTCGCGCGGCGGCGGAGTGACGTTGCTGCGGAAGCGGTCGGCCTCCGCGACGAAGGCGAACGGGACGGGTTCGCGCCGGCTGAACATGGGAGCGGCTCTCCTCACGGTCGGGGCCCTGCGGCCCTGGGGTGGTGGTGTCAGGTGGGCTTGGGTTCTACCGGGTAGGACGTCCGAGCCGCTCGATCGGTGCCCGTTTTCGCCAGGTTCACCAAGTTTTTTGGCGCCGCGTCAGCTCGGTGGACCGGCCGCGGTCCCGAGCGGCCCTGCGCGGGGGGCCGCAGGGGGCGACGTAGAGTGGGCGCGCCCCAGGACGCACGTTTGGAAGGACCCCCGGTGAGCGAGACCGCCGCTTCAGATCTGAAACCCAGCTTCCGCAGTGATGTGACGGTGGAGCTGGTGAAGCACTCCGCCGCCGACTCCGACGTCCTGTGGGCGGCCCGCGTCTCCACGGCCGGCGAGCAGTCCCTCGAAGAGCTGCAGAAGGACCCGGAGCGCTCCAAGGGCCTGATCAACTACCTGATGCGGGACCGCCACGGCAGCCCCTTCGAGCACAACTCGATGACCTTCTTCATCAGCGCCCCGATCTTCGTGTTCCGGGAGTTCATGCGGCACCGCGTGGGCTGGTCCTACAACGAGGAATCGGGCCGCTACAGGGAGCTCGAGCCGGTCTTCTACGTCCCGGACGCCGAGCGGAAGCTCGTCCAGGAGGGCCGCCCGGGCAAGTACGTCTTCGTCGAGGGCACCGAGGCGCAGCAGGAGCTGACCGGCCGGGTCATGGAGGACTCGTACCGGCAGGCCTACGAGGCCTACCAGGAGATGCTCGCCGCGGGCGTGGCCCGCGAGGTCGCCCGCTCGGTCCTGCCGGTGGGCCTCTTCTCCTCGATGTACGCCACCTGCAACGCCCGCTCGCTCATGCACTTCCTCGGCCTGCGGACGCAGCACGAGCTGGCGAAGGTCCCGTCCTTCCCCCAGCGGGAGATCGAGATGGTCGGCGAGAAGATGGAGCAGCACTGGGCGACGCTCATGCCGCTCACGTACGCGGCCTTCAACGCCAACGGGCGCGTTGCCCCGTAAGGCCCCGTTACATGTGTCACGCACACACGTACGACCCAAGTCCTAAGTGTCCGTATTGCGGCGTTTCGTAAAGTTCATCTAGGCTGATCAAACGGACCCGGCACTGCTTGAACCCCCGAGCAGGCAGTGCCGGTGTCCAACACTCGGACCCGCGTCCCCCGAGGGGACACTGCGAGCATGGCAGCGAGTAGCGTGTTACCCATGGCTCCGATCTCGACTCCGCAGACCCCCTTCGGGCGGGTCCTCACCGCCATGATCACGCCGTTTACGGCGGATGGCGCACTCGACCTCGACGGCGCGCAGCAGCTCGCCGTCCACTTGGTGGACGCAGGCAACGACGGCCTGATCATCAACGGCACCACCGGTGAGTCGCCGACCACCACCGACGCGGAGAAAAACGACCTCGTACGAGCCGTCCTCGATGCCGTCGGAGACCGCGCCCACGTGGTCGCCGGCATCGGCACGAACGACACCCGCCACACCCTCGAGCTCGCCCGCCAGGCCGAGCGCACGGGCGCCCACGGCCTGCTCGCCGTGACCCCGTACTACAGCAAGCCGCCGCAGGAGGGCCTCTACCGGCACTTCACGGCGATCGCCGACGCCACCGAGCTGCCGGTCATGCTCTACGACATCCCCGGCCGCAGCGGTGTCCCGATCGAGACGGAAACTCTCGTCCGGCTGGCCGAGCACCCCCGTATCGTTGCCAACAAGGACGCCAAGGGCGACCTCGGCCGCGCCAGCTGGGCCATCGCGCAGAGCGGCCTGGCCTGGTACTCCGGCGACGACATGCTGAACCTGCCGCTCCTGTCGGTCGGCGCGGTCGGCTTCGTCTCCGTGGTAGGCCACGTGGTCACCCCCGAGCTGCGCGCCATGCTGGAGGCCCACCTGGGCGGAGACGTCCAGAAGGCCGCCGAGATCCACCAGAAGCTGCTCCCCGTCTTCACCGGCATGTTCCGCACCCAGGGCGTCATGACCACCAAGGGCGCGCTGAACCTGCAGGGCCTGCCCGCGGGCCCGCTGCGGCTCCCGCTGGTCGAGCTGACCGCCGAAGAGACGGACCAGCTCAAGCGCGATCTCGCCGCCGGCGGGGTACAGCTCTGACAACAGACTTCACAACTGAACAAGCACGACCGAAACAGACAACAGCAAGTGCACGAATGTCATGCGCGCCACGTGCCTTCCGGGGCACGTGGCGCGTGTGGTGAGGAGAGACTTTTGAGCCATCCGCATCCGGAACTCGGTCCGCCGCCGAAGCTGCCCAAGGGCGGCCTGCGGGTCACCCCCCTGGGTGGCCTCGGTGAGATCGGCCGCAACATGACCGTCTTCGAGTTCGACGGCCGCCTGCTGATCGTCGACTGCGGCGTCCTCTTCCCCGAGGAGGAGCAGCCGGGCATCGACCTGATCCTGCCGGACTTCTCGTCCATCCGGGACCGCCTCGACGACATCGACGGCATCGTGCTCACGCACGGCCACGAGGACCACATCGGCGCCGTCCCCTACCTCCTGCGGGAGAAGCCGGACATCCCGCTGATCGGCTCCAAGCTGACGCTGGCCCTCATCGAGGCGAAGCTCCAGGAGCACCGCATCCGCCCCTACACCCTCGAGGTGAAGGAAGGCGAGCGCGAGAACCTCGGCCCCTTCGACTGCGAGTTCATCGCCGTCAACCACTCCATCCCCGACGCCCTGGCCGTCGCGATCCGGACCCCCGCGGGCCTGGTCGTGGCCACCGGCGACTTCAAGATGGACCAGCTTCCGCTGGACAACCGCCTGACCGACCTGCACGCCTTCGCGCGTCTGAGCGAAGAGGGCATCGACCTCCTCCTCTCGGACTCGACGAACGCCGAGGTCCCGGGCTTCGTCCCGCCCGAGCGCGACATCTCGAACGCCATCCGCGGCGTCTTCGCGAGCGCCCAGAAGCGGATCATCGTGGCCTCGTTCGCGAGCCACGTGCACCGCATCCAGCAGATCCTCGACGCCGCCCACGAGTACGGCCGCCGCGTCGCGTTCGTCGGCCGCTCGATGGTCCGCAACATGGGCATCGCCCGCGACCTGGGCTACCTCCGGGTCCCGGCCGGCCTCGTCGTCGACGTGAAGACCCTCGACGACCTTCCGGACGACGAGGTCGTGCTGGTCTGCACCGGTTCCCAGGGCGAGCCGATGGCCGCCCTGTCCCGCATGGCCAACCGCGACCACCAGATCCGGATCGTCCCCGGCGACACCGTGATCCTGGCGTCGTCCCTGATCCCGGGCAACGAGAACGCGGTCTACCGCGTGATCAACGGCCTGACCCGCTGGGGCGCCAACGTCGTGCACAAGGGCAACGCCAAGGTGCACGTCTCCGGCCACGCCTCCGCGGGCGAGCTGCTGTACTTCTACAACATCTGCAAGCCGCGGAACCTGATGCCGGTCCACGGCGAATGGCGCCACCTGCGCGCCAACGCCGAGCTCGGTGCCATGACGGGCGTCCCGAAGGACCGCATCGTCATCGCCGAGGACGGCGTCGTCGTCGACCTGATCGACGGCAAGGCCCGGATCTCCGGCAAGGTCCAGGCCGGCTACGTGTACGTGGACGGCCTCTCGGTCGGTGACGTGACCGAGGCCTCCCTCAAGGACCGCCGCATCCTCGGCGACGAGGGCATCGTCTCGGTCTACGTGGTGGTCGACAGCACCACGGGCAAGGTCGTCAGCGGCCCGAACATCCAGGCCCGCGGCTCCGGGATCGAGGACTCCGCCTTCGGGCCGGTGGCCGCGAAGATCGAGGAAGCCATCGCCAGGGCCGCCGCCGACGGCGTGGCCGAGCCGCACCAGATCCAGCAGCTCATCCGCCGCACGATGGGCAAGTGGGTGTCGGACAGCTACCGCCGCCGCCCGATGATCCTCCCCGTCGTCGTCGAGGTCTGACCCTCGCCGTAGCGACGTCACCGGAGCGGGGCAACCGGATTTGCATCCGGGGGCCCCGCTCCAGTACGTTTACGTCTCCACCCCAGCACGACAACCGGGCACACATGTGTGCCCGTTCGAGTCATGCGGGCGGGTGGGAATCCAGACCCAGGGAGACCTGATAAAGTCTGATCCACCCGAAAGGGAAAGGCCCCCCGAAGGCCATCGGAATTCGAATCCAAACCGGAAACGGCGCGGAATGAATCTGATAGAGTCGGAACCGCCGAAAGGGAAAGCGCGAAAGCGCAGAACCTGGAAAGCGCCGAGGAAATCGGGCCCGAAAGAGTCTGATAGAGTCGGAAACGCAAGAACACAGAACGAAAGCCCGGAGGAAAGCCTGAGAGGGTGAGTACGAAGGAAGCGTCCGTTCCTTGAGAACTCAACAGCGTGCCAAAAATCAACGCCAGAAGTTGATACCCCGTCCACTTCGGTGGATGAGGTTCCTTTGA
>NZ_JBEZLA010000022.1:0-100959 GCF_040651925.1 Streptomyces sp. NPDC048349
CCAGATGTGGAAGCCCGGTAACGGGTGAAGCTGACTGGTACTAATAGGCCGAGGGCTTGTCCTCAGTTGCTCGCGTCCACTGTGTTAGTTCTGAAATAACGAACGGCTGTGATTACACGCCAGCGTTCTAATTTCATAGTGTTTCGGTGGTCATAGCGTTAGGGAAACGCCCGGTTACATTCCGAACCCGGAAGCTAAGCCTTTCAGCGCCGATGGTACTGCAGGGGGGACCCTGTGGGAGAGTAGGACGCCGCCGAACAATCATTGCGGAAGCCCCGCACCAGACCCGTAAGGGTCCGGTGCGGGGCTTTTCTGCGTTCACGGGCCGTTCGGGGCGCGCCGCCCCAAGTGGCGGGCCGGCTGGTCGGAGACTGGGGGGTCGCGCCGATCGGGTTTCGGAGAGCTGCCCATGCTGGCTTTGCTGGTTGTGCTGTCCCTGCTGTTCGCCTGGGCCCTCGCGGCGGACCGACTGGTCCGCTGGAGCATCACCGCCCCGCTCGCCTTCGCCC
The DNA here is from genome assembly GCF_040651925.1 of Streptomyces sp. NPDC048349. Taxonomy (NCBI): domain Bacteria; kingdom Bacillati; phylum Actinomycetota; class Actinomycetes; order Kitasatosporales; family Streptomycetaceae; genus Streptomyces; species Streptomyces sp. NPDC048349. The sequence goes on from NZ_JBEZLA010000022.1 coordinate 510, forward strand.
TCGCAGGCATCGTCCTGACCCGAGGCTACGATCCCGCCGTCCCCCTCGACCTGGAAGCGCACAGCACCCACCGCGGGGTCGAACTCGTCCTCGCCGTTCTGCTGTTCGTCGACGCCACCGAGGCCGAACACTACGAGGAACTGGGGCAACGCTCCGTCGGGGAGGGCAGGCTGCTGTTCCTCGCGCTGCCGGCGTCGGTCGTCCTCGCGACGCTGGCCGGGGCGGCTGTGTTCCCGGGGACGAACTGGTGGCTGCTCGGGGTCACGGCCCTCGTCGTCATGCCCATGGACCTCGCGCCGATCTCCATGTTCCTGCGTGACCGGCGGGTGCCGCTGCGGGTGCGCGCCGCACTGAACATCGAGGGCGGCTTCAGCGACGGACTGATCTCCCCCGTCTTCGTGTTCTGCATCGCCAACCTGGTCAGCGCCCACTCCAGCTCCTTCGGCGACCTCGTGGTGCACGCCGTGAAGGAAGCCGGGCTCGCGGTGCTCGTGGGGGTCGTGCTCGGCTACCTCGCCTCCCAGCTGGTACGGCGGGCACTCGACGCCGGATGGGCGAGCGCCGGGACCCTGCGGCTGGCGAGCGTCGCGCTGCCCTTCATGGCGTATGCGACCTCCGTATTGGTCGGAGGAAACGGCTTCGTCGCCGCGTTCGTCACAGGCCTGTGCTACTCGGCCGCCGCGCACGCCGTCGGCGGGAACAACCTGGAACTCGTGCACGACACGGCGCAGCTGATGGCCTTCGCCGTGTGGTTCACCTTCGGCAAGCTCACGGCGGACGAGTTCGCGAGCGGCATCGGATGGGCCGTGGTGCTGTACGGGCTGCTGGCGCTGACCGTGCTGCGGTTCGTCCCCGTCTACTTCGCGGTGGTCGGCAAGGGGTTCGACCGGCCCGAGCGGTGCGCGATCGGTTGGCTCGGCTCGCGCGGAGTGACGTCCATCGTGTTCGCGGTCCTCGCCGTCGCGCAGCTGCCGCACGCGGAAGGCCGGTTCGTCGTCAACGCGATGTGCGCGACCGTGCTGCTCAGCGTGGTGCTGCACGGTGTGTCGGTCGTACCCGTCGCCCGCTGGTTCGAGCGGCGGACGACGGCGGGCCCGAAATGAATCACAGGCGGCCGGCGGCCTTGAGGGCGAGGTAGGCGTCGGCCAGGGAGGGGGCCAGGGTGTCCGGGGTGGCGTCGACCACGTGGACGCCGTGCCGGGTGAGCTGGTCCGCCGTGCGGCGGCGCTGGGCCTGGGACTGGGTGCCGGCCGCGGCCTCGTACACGGCTTCCGTGCTGCCGCGGGACGTCGTCATCTCCGCCACGTGGGGATCCGCCACCGAGGCCAGCAGGACCGTGTGGCGCTGTGTGAGGCGGGGGAGGAGGGGCAGCAGGCCCTCTTCGATGGGGGCGGCGTCCAGGCTCGTCAGAAGGACGACCAGGGACCGGCGCGGGGCGTTGCGCAGGATGGTGGAGACCAGGGTGCGCGAGTCCGTCTCGACCAGTTCGGGTTCGAGGGTGGCCATCGCGTTGACGAAGGACGGCAGGATGTCGGCCGCCGGGCGGCCCTGGACCTGGGCGCGGGGGCGGCGGTCGTGGGCCAGCAGGTCCACGCGGTCTCCGGCGCGGGTGGCCAGCGCGGCGAGGAGCAGGGCCGCGTCCATCGAGGAGTCCAGGCGGGGCGCGTCCCCGACGCGGCCCGCCGAGGTGCGGCCGGTGTCCAGGCAGATCAGGATGTGCCGGTCGCGTTCGGGGCGCCACGTGCGGACGGCCACCTTGTGCTGGCGGGCGGTGGCGCGCCAGTCGATGGAACGGGTGTCGTCGCCGGGGACGTAGTCGCGCAGGCTGTCGAACTCGGTGCCCTCGCCGCGGGTCAGGAGGCTCGTGCGGCCGTCCAGTTCCCGCAGGCGCGCGAGGCGCGAGGGGAGGTGTTTGCGGCTGGTGAAGGGCGGCAGGACGCGGACCGTCCAGGGGACGGTGTGCGCGCCCTGGCGGGCCCACAGGCCGAGCGGCCCGTACGAGCGGATGGTGACGCGGTCGGCCCGGCGGTCGCCGCGACGGGTGGGGAGCAGGCGGGTGGTCAGGCGGCGGCGTTCGCCGGCGGGGACGTCCAGCTTGTGGCGGGAGGCGGCCGTCTCCGTTCCCGGGACCCAGCTGCTCGGGGGCCAGGCGTCGCGGACGCGGGCGCGCAGGCGCCGGCCGCTCGGGTTGGTGACGGTGAGGTGGACGTCCGCCGGTTCGCCGAGGCGGACCGAGGTGTCGCCCGAACGGGTCAGGCGCAGGGAACGGACGGGCGCCGCCAGGGCGCAGTCGACCGCGCACGCCAGGGCGAGCGGGCCGTTGACGGCGAGCATCCCCGTCCAGCTCGGTTCGAGGATGCCGACGGGGATGCTGCCGAGGGCCGCCAGGAGGGCGGTGCGTCCGGTGAGGGCCATTACCGGGGGACGGGGACGTGGGAGAGGATCGCGGTGATGACGGCGTCGGCGGTGACGCCCTCCATCTCCGCCTCCGGGCGCAGCTGGACGCGGTGGCGCAGGGTCGGCAGGGCCAAGGCCTTGACGTCGTCGGGGGTGACGTAGTCGCGGCCGGTGAGCCATGCCCAGGCGCGGGAGGTGGCCAGCAGTGCGGTCGCGCCGCGCGGGGAGACGCCGAGGGTGAGCGAGGGCGATTCGCGGGTGGCGCGGCAGATGTCGACGACGTAGCCGGCGATCTCGGGGGAGACGGTGACCTTGGCGACGGCCTCGCGGGCGGCTTCGAGCTGGGCCGGGCCTGCCACGGGACGGATGCCCGCGGCGTGCAGGTCACGGGGGTTGAAGCCGGCGGCGTGCCGGGTCAGGACGCCGATCTCGTCGGCGCGGGAGGGCAACGGCACGGTGAGCTTGAGCAGGAAGCGGTCCAGCTGGGCTTCCGGGAGGGGGTACGTGCCCTCGTACTCGAGGGGGTTCATGGTCGCGGCGACGAGGAAGGGCTCGGGGAGCGGGCGCGGGATGCCGTCGACGGTGACCTGGCGCTCCTCCATCGCCTCGAGGAGCGAGGACTGGGTCTTGGGAGGGGTCCGGTTGATCTCGTCCGCGAGGAGGAGGTTGGTGAAGACCGGGCCGTTCTGGAAGGAGAACTCGGCGGTGCGGGCGTCGTAGACGAGGGAGCCGGTGACGTCGCTGGGCATCAGGTCGGGGGTGAACTGGACGCGCTTGGTGTCGAGTTCCAGGGCGGCGGCGAGGGCCCGTACGAGGAGGGTCTTCGCGACGCCGGGGACGCCTTCGAGGAGTACGTGGCCGCGGCACAGGAGGGCGACGACGAGTCCGGTGACGGCGGAGTCCTGGCCGACCACGGCCTTGCCGATCTCGGTGCGGAGCGCTTCGAGGGAAGCGCGGGCGCTGTCCGCGGCTGCGGACTCGGTGGCCGGGTACGTCATGACGTACGGACCTCTCTTTCGAGGGCGTCGAGGTGGTCGGCGAGCGCGACGAGTGCCGCGTCGTCGGAGGGTGTGGGGCCGAACAGGGTGCTGGTCACGTCGTGGCCGCCGTCGCCGAGCCGGGAGGACACGGCGGGAACCAGGGTGGCGGGGTCGTGGGCCTGGGAGGCCGGTACGCCGACCAGGGCGGCCAGGCGTTCGCGGGTGGCGGCGCGCAGCACGGTGGAGGCGCGGTCGCGGGCGCCGGCCTTGCGGTAGAGGCGGGCGCGGCCTTCGGTGGCCTCGGAGGCGCGGATGACGACGGGCAGCTTCTCGGTGACGAGGGGGCCGAGCCGGCGGGCGCGCCAGAGGGCGGCGAGGGCGGCGGCGACGAAGAGCTGGAGCAGGGCCCAGTTCCAGCCGATGGGGACGAGGTCGAAGAGGCTCTGGTCCTCGCTGTCGCCGTCGGCGGCGGGGTCGGCGTCCGCGAGGGAGGGGATGTACCAGACGAGCTCTGGGCGGGAGCCGAGGAGTTGGAGGGCGAGGGAGGCGTTGCCGTCCTCGGCGAGGCTCTCGTTGAGGAGGATCGTGCCGGAGCCGAGGAGGACGGTGTCGCCGCCGGTGCCCGCCGGGAGGACGAGGAGGGTGGGGTCGCCGTCGCTGGGGTAGCAGGCGGTGGCCCGGGGCAGGCCGGTGCTGTAGCGGCGGTCGTCGCCGGTGGCGGCGGGGCCGGCGGAGGTGGCTGCGGGCAGCGTGCAGGCCGGGGCGAGGGTGTCGGCTTCGGTGGCGCTTTCGGTGCGGACGCCGGGGGCCAGGTCGGTGAGGCTGTGGCTGCCGGGGGCGAGGAGGACGGTGCGGCCGCCGGAGAGGTCCATGGCCGAGCGGATGAGGCCGCGCTGGCGGGTGCCGAGGCGGTCGGGGTCGGTGACCAGGAGGGTGGTGCGGGGTCCGGTGGCGTCGGCGGCCTCGCGGGCGGTGGTGACGACGCGGGTGGTGACACCGCGGTCCTTGAGGAGTTCGGCGACGGCCCTGCTGCCGTAGGGGTCGGCGGAGCGCGGGTCGAGGAGGCCGTGGCGGGTGCCGGAGTTCAGGGCGGCGAGGGCCACCGCGCCTGCTGCGAGGACGGCGGCGAAACCGAGGATCCGCCGGGTTCGCCGGGCGCGCCGGGCGCGGTCCGGGGCGAGGGCGGTGCCCGTCGGGGCGGTTTCCGCCGCCGCGGGTGCCTCGGTCGTGCCGGGGCCGCCGGGGGTGGGGGGCGGCGGCGTGTGTGCGCCGGAACCGGGGGCGGTCATGCGGCGGGTCCCGTCAGGAGCGGCTTGGCGCGGTCCAGGGTGAGGTCGAGGGTGCGCAGGCGGGCGTAGGTGTCGGCGTCGGCGGAGCGGCCGCCGTAGGTGACGTCGTCGAAGGTGCGGGCGGCCGCGCGCAGGTCCCCGGCGTGCTCGGGGAGGGAGACCGCGGCTTCGGCCGCCGCCTCGTCGGCGGTGCGGCCCGGGCGGGGGTCGAGCAGGGTGCGCTCCTCCAGGGAGCGGACGACGGCGCGCATGCGCTCCTGGACGGCTTCGGTCCAGCGGCCCGCGGCGGCGTGGGCGTCGGCGGCCGCGCGGTGGTCGGCGGCGCTGCGGATGCCGTCGTCGAAGAGGACGCCCGCACCTGCGGGGATCCGGGCGGGGGCGCCGAGGCGCCACCACAGGGCGCCGATGGCCAGGGCGACCAGGAGGACGCAGACGGCGAGGCCGAGCGTGCCTCCGGGGGTCGCCCCGGAGGCAGCCTCGAAGAGGCCGTCGATCCATTCGAGGACCTTGCGCAGGGCGCGGTCCAGGAGACCCGGGTCGTTCTCGTGGTACATCGGTTTGGACAGTTCGCGCTCGGCCGCCTCCTGGGCGGGCTCGCGCGGTGTCGTGACCGGTGGTGTCTCGGCGCCCGGCAGGAGCGCCGTGGCGCGGGTGATGAGGCCCCCCGTGCTCATCATGGGTGTGTCAGCCTCCGGTCGTGCCGTAGTTCTCGATGCCGGCGGCCCGGGCGAGCTCCAGGTCGAGTCCCTCGCGGCGGATGCGCTGGTCCACGTAGAGCAGGACGGTGACGCCGGCCAGGATCGGCATCACGATCGTCTGCGCGATGATCGAGCCGATGCCGGAGAGGACGAGCGCTCCCCAGGCGGTGGAGGCGGTGCCGTCTTCCAGGCCGGCGAGGCCGCCTCCGTAGACGGCCATGCCGACGATCGTCAGGGGCCACACGATGATCGCCGAGACGATGCCGGTGATGATGTTGGTGAGCAGGGTGATGCCGAAGATCCGCCACCAGGTGCCCTGGACCAGCTTGGAGGAGCGGCCGAGGGCCTTGAAGACGGTGCTCCGCTCCAGCATCAGCGCGGGCGAGGCCAGGCTGAACTTGATCCACAGCCAGGTGATCAGCGGGAACATCACGATCGCGCCCACGGCGAACAGGCCCGGGTCCTCGGCGATGAGGCCCGGTGCGAGCAGTACGGCGCCCAGCAGGATCGCGCCGAGGCCCATCAGGAGCGTCAGGCCGAACAGGCGCAGCAGCTGGGGACGGGACTCGCGCCAGGCGGCGGAGACCGTGGAGGTGGTGCCGAGGACCGCCCGGCTGTAGATCATCGTGAGCATCGCGGTGGCCACGATGCCGCCGAGGGCCGCGAGGAAGCCGATGCCGACCAGCGCTCCCAGGGCGACGACGATGTCGTTGACCGCCTCGTCGATGTCCGTCCCGCTCTCGCCCGCGACGGCGAGGTCCCCCATGGCGTACTTCTGCGTGAGCAGGCTGAGCACCTGCACCACGGTGGCCACGACCAGCGTGATGGGCAGGACCGAGCGCCAGTGGGAGCGCATGGTGGCGACGGCGCCGTCCAGGATTTCGCCGAGGCCGAGCGGGCGCAGCGGGATCACGCCGGGCTTGGCGGCCGGGGGCTGGCCCCACTGGCCGGGCCCGCCGGGGTAGCCGTACTGACCGCCGTACTGGCCGGGGTAGCCGTACTGCCCGTACTGGCCGCCGTACTGTCCCGGGTGCTGTTCCCAGCCCTGGCCCTGCTGGGGCTGCGGGGGCGGGTCCTGCGGGGGCGGGGCCTGCCCGGGGGCCGGGCTGGTCCACTGGCCCGCAGGCGGCTGTTCGGCCGACCACTTCGGGCCGTCGGAGGCCGGCCGGTCGGTGGGCGCCCCGGGCCGCTCGCCGTCGGAGGGATCGGATCCGGGCGTAGCCCAGCCCGGAGAGTCGTTCATCGTCGCTCCTTCACGTGAACCTGCTGCGGCGGGGGCGCTGGTCGCTGCCATCGTGCCACGTGGGTCACACGGACGGACCAGCGTCCCCCCGGATGATCGGCAGCCCGTACCTTCAATTGTCACCCGGATCCGGGGCAGACTGGTCGACCTGAACTCCACGCAGGTCCGAGGGGCGATTTCCAGCCCTTTTGGCTGTGGGACAGCTCACCGCCAGGTAACGATTAGCTAATGGGATGATGTCAACCATGAAGGGACGCGTCCTTGTCGTCGACGACGACACCGCGCTGGCCGAGATGCTCGGCATTGTGCTGCGTGGAGAAGGTTTTGAGCCGTCGTTCGTAGCGGACGGTGACAAGGCACTTGCTGCCTTCCGGGAGGCGAAGCCGGACCTGGTGCTGCTCGACCTCATGCTGCCCGGACGGGACGGCATAGAGGTGTGCAGGCTGATCCGGGCCGAGTCCGGCGTGCCGATCGTGATGCTCACCGCCAAGAGCGACACGGTCGACGTCGTCGTGGGCCTGGAGTCCGGTGCCGACGACTACATCGTCAAGCCGTTCAAGCCGAAGGAGCTGGTGGCCCGCATCCGGGCCCGCCTGCGCCGGTCGGAGGAGCCCGCGCCCGAGCAGCTGGCCATCGGTGACCTCGTCATCGACGTGGCCGGGCACTCGGTCAAGCGGGACGGCGCCTCCATCGCCCTGACCCCGCTGGAGTTCGACCTGCTGGTCGCCCTGGCGCGCAAGCCCTGGCAGGTGTTCACCCGTGAGGTGCTGCTGGAGCAGGTCTGGGGCTACCGGCACGCCGCGGACACCCGTCTGGTGAACGTGCACGTGCAGCGCCTGCGCTCCAAGGTCGAGAAGGATCCCGAGCGCCCCGAGATCGTCGTGACGGTGCGCGGTGTCGGCTACAAGGCCGGACCCAGCTGAGGTGCAGTCCGGCAAGGGCCGGGGCGGCTCCCGCTGGGGGAGCCTGCGGGCCGGCCGGCTGCTCCAGGAGGGAGCGCCCGGTGCCTCCGTGCTGCGGTTGTGCGTACGTCTCGTCCGCCGGCCGCTGCTCCCGGCTGTCCGGCTGTGGCGGCGCAACATGCAGCTGCGGGTGGTCGCCGCCACCCTGCTGATGTCGCTCGCCGTGGTCCTCGCGCTCGGCTTCGTCGTGATCGCGCAGGTCAGCGAGGGCCTCCTGGACGCCAAGGAGGAGGCGGCGCAGAGCCAGGCCGCCGGCGGGTTCGCGGTCGCACAGGAGAAGGCCAACGCCCCCGCGACCGTCGACGGGCCCGACGCCGCCGACAACAAGGTCGGCCTGGACGCCAGTACCTGGATGAACTCGCTGGTCAAGCAGCTGGCCAGTGGCGGGCAGACCGCCTTCGAGGTGGTCGCGCTCGGCGCGGGGACCGGCGAGCAGGTCCTGCCCGGCACCCAGGGGGTCAAGGGCGCCCGCGCCTCGGGCAACGTGGATCCGACGGCCAGCGTGCCCGTCAAGCTGCGCCGGGCCGTCAACCACTCGGCCGGCACCTTCAAGACCTTCTCGCAGATCCGGTACACGGCCGGGGCCGGCGCCGGGGACAAGGCCCCCGAGTCCGCGCTGGTCGTCGGCAAGCGGCTCACCGACATCAACGGGGACCCGTACGACCTGTACTACCTCTTCCCGCTCACCCAGGAGGAGGAGTCCCTCAACCTGGTCAAGAGCACCATCGCCACCGCCGGGCTGTTCGTCGTCGCGCTGCTCAGCGCCATCGCCTGGCTCGTGGTGCGGCAGATCGTCACGCCCGTGCGGATGGCCGCGGGGGTCGCCGAGCGGCTGTCGGCCGGACGGCTCCAGGAGCGGATGAAGGTCACCGGTGAGGATGACATCGCCCGGCTGGGCGAGGCCTTCAACAAGATGGCCCAGAACCTCCAGAACAAGATCCAGCAGCTGGAGGACCTGTCGCGGATGCAGCGCCGGTTCGTCTCGGACGTCTCGCACGAGCTGCGGACGCCGCTGACGACGGTACGGATGGCCGCGGACGTCATCCACGACGCCCGGGTCGACTTCGACCCGATCACGGCGCGCTCCGCCGAGCTGCTCGCCGGGCAGCTCGACCGCTTCGAGTCGCTGCTGGCCGACCTGCTGGAGATCAGCCGCTTCGACGCGGGTGCGGCCGCCCTGGAGGCGGAGCCCATCGACCTGCGGGACGTCGTACGCCGCGTCATCGACGGGGCCGAGCCGCTCGCCGAGCACAAGGGCAGCCGGATCCGGGTGCTCGGCGACACCCAGCCGGTCATCGCCGAGGCCGACGCCCGGCGGGTGGAGCGGGTGCTGCGCAACCTGGTCGTCAACGCCGTGGAGCACGGCGAGGGACGCGATGTGGTGGTCCGGCTGGCGTCCGCGGGCGGGGCCGTCGCGGTCGCCGTGCGGGACTACGGCGTCGGGCTCAAGCCCGGCGAGGCCACGCGCGTGTTCAACCGCTTCTGGCGGGCCGACCCGGCCCGTGCGCGGACGACGGGAGGTACGGGCCTGGGCCTGTCCATCGCCGTCGAGGACGCCCGGCTGCACGGAGGCTGGCTGCAGGCCTGGGGCGAGCCGGGCGGCGGCTCGCAGTTCCGCCTCACCCTGCCGCGTACGGCCGACGAGCCGCTGCGGGGCTCGCCCATCCCGTTGGAACCCGAGGATTCCCGGGCCAACCGGGCCAGGGCCGCCGCCGAGGCCGCGGGCAGCGCGGCGGACCGACGGCAGCCGGCGGACGCGGGGGACCGGTCACCGATCCCGCCGCGGCCCGCGGCGGGATCGGCGCAGTCCGTACCCGCCGACCCGACGGCCCTGCCGGGCAGCGGCGCCAGGGTCGTGGCCCGGCCGGCCGAGCAGGCACCACAGGAGGAACGAACCGATGCCGATGCCGATGCCGACACCCCGTAGGCCCAGGCCCGCGAGGGCGCGTGCCGGGGCCCGCGGCAGGCGGCCGGGCACCCTGCGGGCGTACGCACTGGCTGTGGCCGGGCTGCTGCTGGCCGGGTGCGCGTCGATGCCCGACCACGGCGAGATCCGCCGGGTGCAGGCCTCACAGGGCGTCGACTCCCAGGTGCGGGTGTTCGGCGTACCTCCCGCCGACAAGGCCAGCGCGGGCGAGATCGTCGACGGCTTCCTGGAGGCGATGACCAGCGACGACCCGCAGCTGGAGACCGCCCGCAAGTACCTGACCGAGGACGCGGCGAAGAGCTGGCGCCCCGGCACGGCCGTCACCGTGCTCTCGGCCGGCCTCGACCGGTTCCCGGTCCGTACCGAGAAGGACCCGGACGGGCCGCGCTGGAAGGTGACCGGCAAGAAGCTCGCGACCGTGGACGAGCGCAGCGCCTACCAGCCGCAGACCGGCGAGTACGCGGAGTTCCTCCAGCTCGTGCAGGAGGACAAGCAGTGGCGGATCTCCACTCCGCCGAGCAGCCTGGTGCTGAGCGAGTCGGACTTCCAGCGCATCTACATGCCGGTCAACAAGTACTACTTCGCGGGCGGAAGCCTGGTCGCCGATCCCGTGTACGTGCGCCAGCGCAGCGACCCCGACTCCCGGATGGACCCCACCACGCAGACCGTGCAGTCGCTGCTGGCCGGGCCCTCCAGGTGGCTGGGGCCGGTCGTCGAGTCCAGCTTCCCCACCGGTACGGAGCTGCGGCAGGGCACCAAGTCCCTTTCGTACGACGGCCAGAACACGCTGCGCGTGCCGCTGAACGACAAGGCCGACAACGTCGCCTCGCCGCAGTGCCAGAAGATGGCGACCCAACTCCTCTACACGGTCAAGGAGCTGACGGCCTCCCGGCTGGACCGGGTCGAACTGCTGCGCTCCGACGGGAAGTCCTCCTCGCTGTGCTCGGTGACCGAGGTGACGGCGGCGGTCATCGCCAACCGGCCCCGGACGCCCGAGTACCAGTACTACGTCGACAACGACCGGCTGGTCCGGATGAAGCTCGACATCACCGCCGAGGACCACCAGCCCAAGTCCGAGCCGGTGCCGGGGCCGCTCTCGGCGGCCGTCGGGCTCAAGGTGAGCTCCGCGGCCGTCTCGTACGACGAGCGGCGCGCGGCCGTGGTCTCCGACGACGGGCACGGGCTGTACGTGGCGTCGCTGACGGGGCCAGGGACGGGGACCCCTCCGCAGCTGGTGCTGACCGGCAAGGGGGCCAAGCCGAACACGCTGACCGCGCCCAGCTGGGACGCGGCGGGCGACCTGTGGGTCGCCGACCAGGATCCGCAGCACCCGGGGCTGTGGCGGGTGCCGAACGGGACCGGGAGCCCCGAGAAGGTGCAGGTGGCCGGGCTCGACGGGCGGATCACCTCGCTGAAGGCCTCCTCCGACGGGGCGCGCATCGCGCTGCTCGTGGAGAACAAGGACCGCCGCAAGGACCTGTGGGTGGGGCGGATCGAACGGCCCGACCCCAAGGGGGACGGTTCGGCGGTGTCGGTGCGCGAGCTGCGCCCGGCGGCCCCGCAGATGGCGGACGTGACGGCGATGAGCTGGGCGCCGCGGGGCCGGCTGCTGGTGGTGGGCCGGGAGAGCGGCGGGGTCGTGCAGGCCCGCTACATGCTGGCGGACGGTTCGGTGGTCGCGGCGAGCCTGCCCGGCGCGACCGGGCTCGTCGCGGTCGCGGTGGCCGCCTCGGAGGACGAGGCGAAGCCGAAGCCGGTGGTGGGGTATTCGGAGGACGGCATCGTGTGGCTGCCGCCGGGGGCGCAGTGGCGCACGGTGTCGGCGGGCGGCCGGGCCCCGGTGTACCCGGGCTGACCTGCGCGTCCCTGGTCGTCCACAGGGGTGGCGGGTCCTGGTGGGGCCCGCCACAGTGGAGGCATGCGGGGGTGGTGGCAGGAGCTCGCCGGGCTGGTCCTGCCGGTGGACTGCGCGGGCTGCGGGGCGGCGCGGGTGCTGCTGTGCGACGGCTGCCGGGAGGCACTCGGCGGGGCCGGGGCGGTGCGGGCGCGTCCGTTCCCGCGGCCCGCGGGGCTGCCGGTGGTGTACGCCGCCGCCGCGTACGAGGGGCCCGTACGGGCCGTTCTGCTGGCGCACAAGGAGCGCGGGGCGCTGCCGTTGGCCGGGGCGCTCGGAGCTGCCCTGGCCGTGGCGGTGGCCGCGGCGGTGGCGGGAGCGGGCGGGCAGGGCGGCGCGGGAGGGTGGCAGGGCGGCGCGGGAGGGTCCGGGGGCGAGGTGGCGCTGGTGCCGGTCCCCTCGGCGCGGCGGCAGGTCAGGGCGCGCGGGCACGACCCGGCGCGCAGGATCGCGCTGGCCGCGGCGGGCCGTCTGCGGCGGGCCGGTGTGGCCGCGCGGGTGGCGCCCGTACTGCGGCTGCGCCGGGCGGTGGCGGACCAGGCGGGGCTGGGGGCGCGGCAGCGCCGGGAGAACCTCGCGGGGGCGCTGGAGGTGCGACCGGGCGGGGCGCGGCTGACGGGCGGGGCCGTGCTCGTGCTCGTCGACGACGTGATCACCACGGGGGCCACGCTGGCCGAGGCGGCCCGGGCGGTGCGGGCGGGCGGTCTGGGCCGGGGGGCCACGCCGCGGGCGGCGGTGGTGGCCGCAACTCGGACAGAGCAAAAAACCCGTGAATAGATTTGGAACTGCCGGGGAAGGCCCATCGTTGCAGGTAGTAAGAGTGGCGGCCACCGGAACGGAAGTACGTTCCGGTAGCGGGTGCCGACAACCGTCATAGAGGGATATGTTCGGTGGTGAGGACTGGCGAGCCTTGGGCCCCACGCATCGCTGTCGCTCGACTCCGAAGTCGGTGGGGTGTTGATCTTGCCGATGGGGGATGAGGAGGTGGAAGTCGCCAAGTCCGAGGCTCCGGCCTTCACCGGAGTCTGGTGCGAAAGGGAGACGCTTCGCCCCGTCGGCGGAGCTATCCGGGAACGGAGTTCTGCGTGGACATCGTCGTCAAGGGCCGCAAGACCGAGGTGCCCGACCGGTTCCGCAAGCACGTGGCCGAGAAGCTGAATCCGGAGCGGATCCAGAAGCTCGACGCCAAGGTGATCAGCTTGGACGTCGAGGTGTCGAAGGAGCACAACCCGCGCCAGGCCGACCGTTCCGACCGCGTGGAGATCACTCTGCGCTCGCGGGGCCCGGTGATCCGTGCCGAGGCCGCTGCCGCCGACCCGTACGCGGCGCTGGACCTGGCTCAGGACAAGCTGGAGGCCCGGCTGCGCAAGCAGCACGACAAGCGCTACACCCGCAGGGGCGCGGGCCGGCTCTCGGCGGCAGAGGTCGCCGACGTCGTGCCGGACGCCGCGCAGCTGAACGCGAATGGCGAGCCGTTTTCCGAGGAGAAGGCGAACGGGGTTCCGATCACCCGGATCGGTTCCATCGAAGTGCAGGGCGAAGGCCCGCTCATCGTCCGCGAGAAGACCCACTCGGCCGCACCCATGTCGCTCGACCAGGCTCTCTACGAGATGGAGCTGGTCGGTCATGACTTCTATTTGTTCGTCGACTCCGAGACCAAGCTTCCCAGCGTCGTCTACCGACGTCACGCGTACGACTACGGCGTGATCCACGTGAACCCCGACGGGGCCTCCAGCTCGGAGGAGCCGCGCGGTGGGGCCGGCGGCGCGCTCGGCGGCTGAGCACCGCACCCATGCCACGTGCCCCCGCGGGACGTTCCGGCGTCCTGCGGGGGCCTTTGTGTGGCGTGTATGCGCCGGGCGGTCCGCGGCGGCCCCCCGCGCCGCGCCGCGGGCATGGAATCATGGCGGGCAGTCAACCGGCGGCGCGGCCGGTCCGGTTGACCCGGCAGCTCGGCACATGCAGGGGGAGGAACGATGGCGGACAGCTTCGGGCCGGTACGCGGTGACGACGGTGCGGGCTGCCGTGGGGCGGACCCGGCGGCGGAGTCCGCCGGTTCGTCGGCGGGGGAGCCCATCCGGGTCCTCGTGGTCGACGACCACGCGCTGTTCCGGCGCGGGCTGGAGATCGTCCTCGCCCAGGAGGAGGACATCCAGGTCGTCGGCGAGGCCGGAGACGGCGCGGAGGCCGTGGACAAGGCGGCCGACCTGCTGCCGGACATCGTGCTGATGGACGTGCGCATGCCCCGGCGCGGCGGGATCGAGGCCTGCACCTCGATCAAGGAGGTGGCGCCCTCCGCGAAGATCATCATGCTGACGATCAGCGACGAGGAGGCGGACCTCTACGACGCGATCAAGGCGGGGGCGACGGGGTACCTCCTGAAGGAGATCTCCACGGACGAGGTGGCCACGGCGATCCGGGCGGTGGCGGACGGCCAGTCGCAGATCAGCCCGTCGATGGCGTCGAAGCTGCTCACCGAGTTCAAGTCGATGATCCAGCGGACCGACGAGCGGCGGCTGGTGCCGGCGCCGAGGCTGACGGACCGGGAGCTGGAGGTCCTGAAGCTGGTGGCCACCGGCATGAACAACCGGGACATCGCCAAGGAGCTGTTCATCTCGGAGAACACCGTGAAGAACCACGTGCGCAACATCCTGGAGAAGCTGCAGCTGCACTCCCGGATGGAGGCCGTGGTCTACGCGATGCGCGAGAAGATCCTGGAGATCCGCTAGTCGCCTCCGACGCGGTGCGAGGTGCGCGGTCCGCGGGGTGCGGTGGGCAGAGTCCGGCCCCGCCGGGGCGTCGGCCGTCGGCCGGGCTGGGCCGGCGGGGGCCGCCAGGGGTGCCGCGCTTACGTGCGGGGGTGCGGTGGGCGACGCTGCCGCTCCGCCCCTTGTGGGACTGCCGGCCGCGCTGGAACCGGCCGCCCGGCGGCTACGGGCGGCGTGCGCGGAGTTCCGCCGTGACGGCCTCGGCCTCCTGCGGGGTGGGGGCGCGCTCCACGCGCACCTCCTCGCAACCCACCCACCGGGCGGCCTCCCACAGGGCCTCGGCCATGGCGGGGGCGGCCTGCGGGGAGACCAGCGACAGCTGGCGGGCCACCAGGGTGCGGCCCTCGCGGGCCGGGTCGACGCGGCCCTGCAGGCGGCCGCCCGCCAGCAGCGGCATCGCGAAGTACCCGTGTATCCGCCGGGGCTTGGGGACGTAGGCCTCCAGGCGGTGCGTGAAGCCGAAGACCCGCTCCGTGCGGGGGCGGTCCCAGACCAGCGAGTCGAAGGGGGAGAGCAGCGTCGTGCGGTGGCGGCCCCGGGGGGCCGTCGCGAGCGCCGCCGGGTCCGCCCAGGCCTGCTTCCCCCAGCCCTCCACCGTGACCGGGACCAGCCCGGAGTCGGCGATCACCGCGTCGACCTGCTCCCCCTTGAGGCGGTGGTAGTCGGCGAGGTCCGCGCGGGTGCCCACGCCCAGCGACTGCCCGGCCAGGGCGACCAGCCGGCGCAGGCACTCGCGGTCGTCCAGGTCGTCGTGGAGCAGCGCGTCGGGCACGGCGCGCTCGGGGAGGTCGTAGACGCGCTTCCACCCGCGGCGCTCGCTGCACACGACCTCGCCGGTGTCGAGCAGCCACTCCACTGCGATCTTGGTCTCGGACCATTCGAACCACTCGCCGCCGTTCTTGGCGCCGCCCAGCTCGGTGGAGGTCAGCGGACCGTCGGCCCGCAGCCGGTCCAGGACCGCCTTCGTCGAGCGGTCCTTGTCCTTGAGGACGTGCCAGCGGTGCCCCCGTGCGTAGCGGGCGCGGCGCCGGAAGGCGAAATGCGGCCATTCCTCGATGGGCAGGATGCAGGCGGCGTGCGACCAGTACTCGAAGGCGTGCCGGTCCGACCAGTACGCCTTCTCCACCGTGTCCCGGCCCACCGCGCCGAGCCGCGCGTACGGGATCAGCTCGTGCGACCGGGCCAGCACCGAGATCGTGTCCAGCTGTACGGCGCCGAGGTGCCGCAGGACGCCCCGTACGCCGGCGCGCCGGTCGGGCGCGCCGAGGAAGCCCTGCGCGCGCAGGGCGATCCGGCGGGCCTCGTCGGCGGACAGGGACAGGGTCGGCTGCGGCAGGCTCGTCATGGTCCGCAGCCTAGGACGCACCACTGACATCGGCGGGCAGGTAGGGGAGCGCGGGAGTCAGCCCCAGGTCGGAGGGGAGCAGGGCGCCGATCCAGCAGTCGCGCGCGGTGCCGTTCCTGATGATGCCGGCGCGCAGCAGGCCCTCCATGCGGAAGCCGACCTTCTGTGCGACGAGGCGGGAGCCCGCGTTGCCGGCCTCGGCCCGCCACTCGAGGCGTACGGCCCCGACTTCGGTGAAGGCCCAGCGGGCCACGGCGCCTGCGGCCTCGGTCATGTAGCCCTGCCCGCGGTGTTCCTTGACCGCCCAGTAGCCGATCTCGTACGAGTCGGGCCCGTGCACGTGGATGCCGACCGCGGCGACCAGCGGGCCGCCGCCCTCCAGGCGCACGGCGAAGGCGTACGCGGTGTCCTCGCGCCAGCCGTTCGGCACGATCTCGTTCACGAAGCCGTGGGCGTGCGCGCGCTCGTAGGGGGAGGGGACCAGAGTCCAGCGCTGGATGTCCGGGTCCAGGCAGGCGGCGTACACCTCGTCCTCGTCGGCGGGGACGAAAGGCCGCAATTCGAGTCGGTCCGTCTTCAGTGTCGTGGGCTCCATGAACGGATTCTGGTGCCCGGGCGGGTGCCGGGGGAACTCTTTTTCACATCCGTGGGCGGGAACAGCGGCACCTTCGGCGTCCCCCGTACGTTCTCAATCCGGGCGCCCACGCCCTTACGGCTACGGCGGACCTCCCGACGCGACCACGTCCTCGCTTACGATGGCCGTTGCGGTGGGGCCCACCTGCCGTGCCCGTGTACGAACAGTGCCCAGGCCCGACCGGCAAGGAGACAAACCTCGGTGTCCGTCTTCAACAAGCTCATGCGTGCAGGCGAAGGCAAGATCCTGCGCAAACTGCACCGCATCGCGGACCAGGTCAACTCCATCGAAGAGGACTTCGTCAACCTCTCCGACGCCGAGTTGCGGGCGCTCACGGACGAGTACAAGCAGCGGTTCCAGGACGGCGAGAGCCTGGACGACCTGCTGCCGGAGGCGTTCGCGACCGTGCGCGAGGCCGCCAAGCGCGTCCTCGGCCAGCGGCACTACGACGTCCAGATCATGGGCGGCGCGGCGCTGCACCTCGGCTACGTGGCCGAGATGAAGACCGGTGAGGGCAAGACCCTCGTCGGCACCCTGCCCGCCTACCTGAACGCGCTGTCCGGCAAGGGCGTCCACCTGATCACGGTGAACGACTACCTCGCCGAGCGCGACTCCGAGCTGATGGGCCGGGTGCACAAGTTCCTCGGCCTGGAGGTCGGCTGCATCCTGGCGAACATGTCGCCCGCGCAGCGTCGCGAGCAGTACGCCTGCGACATCACCTACGGCACGAACAACGAGTTCGGCTTCGACTACCTGCGCGACAACATGGCGTGGTCGAAGGACGAGCTGGTCCAGCGCGGCCACAACTTCGCCGTGGTCGACGAGGTCGACTCGATCCTCGTCGACGAGGCCCGCACCCCGCTGATCATCTCCGGCCCGGCCGACCAGGCCACGAAGTGGTACGGCGACTTCGCGAAGCTGGTGACCCGCCTGACCAAGGGCGAGGCCGGCCAGCCGCTGAAGGGCATCGAGGAGACCGGCGACTACGAGGTCGACGAGAAGAAGCGCACCGTCGCCATCCACGAGGCCGGTGTCGCCAAGGTCGAGGACTGGCTCGGCATCGAGAACCTCTACGAGTCGGTGAACACCCCGCTCGTCGGCTACCTGAACAACGCCATCAAGGCGAAGGAACTGTTCAAGAAGGACAAGGACTACGTCGTCCTCGACGGCGAAGTCATGATCGTCGACGAGCACACCGGCCGTATCCTCGCCGGCCGCCGCTACAACGAGGGCATGCACCAGGCGATCGAGGCGAAGGAAGGGGTGGACATCAAGGACGAGAACCAGACCCTCGCCACGATCACCCTGCAGAACTTCTTCCGCCTCTACACGAAGCTGTCGGGCATGACCGGTACGGCCATGACCGAGGCCGCCGAGTTCCACCAGATCTACAAGCTCGGTGTCGTCCCGATCCCGACCAACCGCGCCATGGTCCGCAAGGACCAGCCGGACCTGATCTACCGCACCGAGGTCGCGAAGTTCGCCGCCGTCGTCGACGACATCGCGGAGAAGCACGAGAAGGGCCAGCCGATCCTCGTCGGTACGACGTCGGTCGAGAAGTCCGAGTACCTCTCCCAGCAGCTTTCCAAGCGCGGCATCCCGCACGAGGTGCTCAACGCCAAGCAGCACGACCGCGAAGCCCAGATCGTCGCCCAGGCCGGCCGCCGCGGCGCCGTCACCGTCGCCACGAACATGGCCGGCCGCGGTACCGACATCAAGCTCGGCGGCAACCCGGACGACCTCGCCGAGGCCGAGCTGCGCCAGCAGGGCCTGGACCCGGAGGAGCACATCGAGGAGTGGGCGCACGCCCTTCCCGCGGCGCTCACCCGGGCCGAGGCGGCCGTGAAGGCCGAGTTCGAAGAGGTCAAGGAGCTCGGCGGGCTGTACGTGCTGGGCACCGAGCGGCACGAGTCGCGCCGTATCGACAACCAGCTGCGCGGCCGCTCCGGCCGACAGGGCGACCCGGGCGAGTCCCGCTTCTACCTGTCGCTCGGCGACGACCTGATGCGCCTGTTCAAGGCGCAGATGGTCGAGCGCGTCATGGCCATGGCCAACGTGCCGGACGACGTGCCGATCGAGAACAAGATGGTGACGCGCGCGATCGCGTCGGCCCAGTCGCAGGTCGAGACCCAGAACTTCGAGACGCGCAAGAACGTCCTGAAGTACGACGAGGTCCTCAACAGCCAGCGCGAGGTCATCTACAGCGAGCGCCGCCGCGTCCTGGAGGGCGAGGACCTCCAGGAGCAGGTCCGCTTCATGATGGACGACACGATCGACGCGTACATCGCGGCCGAGACGGTCGAGGGCTTCGCCGAGGAGTGGGACCTGGAGCGCCTGTGGGGCGCCTTCAAGCAGCTCTACCCGGTGAAGGTCACCATCGAGGAGCTGGAGGAGGCCGCGGGCGACCGGGCGGGCATCACCGCCGAGTTCATCGCGGAGTCCATCAAGGACGACATCCACGAGCAGTACGAGGCGCGCGAGAAGGCGCTGGGCTCCGACATCATGCGCGAGCTGGAGCGGCGCGTGGTGCTGTCGGTGCTGGACCGCAAGTGGCGTGAGCACCTGTACGAGATGGACTACCTGCAGGAGGGCATCGGCCTGCGGGCGATGGCCCAGAAGGACCCGCTGGTCGAGTACCAGCGCGAGGGCTTCGACATGTTCAACGCCATGCAGGACGGCATCAAGGAGGAGTCCGTCGGCTACCTGTTCAACCTGGAGGTCCAGGTCGAGCAGCAGGTCGAGGAGGTCCCGGTGCAGGACGCGGCGCCGTCGCTGACGAAGGAGCCGGTCCGTCCGGAGATCCGGGCCAAGGGGCTGGACGCTCCGCAGCGCCCGGACCGGCTGCACTTCTCGGCGCCGACCGTCGACGGTGAGGGCGGTGTGGTCGAGGGCGACTTCGAGTCCGACGGCGCCGCCGGTGACGGTGACGGGATGACGCGGGCGGAGCGGCGCAAGGCCGCCAAGGCCTCCGGCGGGCGCCGCCGCAAGAAGTAGCCCCCGCGGGGCGACGTTCACGGCCGGGGCCGGGCACCGAGGGGTGTCCGGCCCCGGCCGCTGCCGTTCGCCGCCGGCCCGGCCCGGCCCGGCGAGGCTGGGGTGGCGGTGGACTGCCGGGGCCGGTGGGTGGGGCCGTGCGGCGCCGCTGCGGGGCTCTGCCCCGAACCCCGCGCCTCAAACGCCGGCGGGGCTGGAGGTGGCCCGTGCCTCCTGCGTGGGCGGGGCTGGAGGTGGCCCGCGCCTCCGGCGCCGGTAGGGCTGGGGTCAGGGGCGGGGGCCCTGGAGTTCTACTGCTGCGCAGCGCCAGCGCAGGTCCGGGCCCTGTTCCAGGCGGAAGGCCATCGCCGTCATGCGGTCGCCCGTGGCGATGCGGGCGAAGGCCTCGATGACGCCCGGGCCCGGGGTGAAGCGCCCGCACTGGCGGACGACGGGCCGCAGGCGGTCGCGGAGGTGCTCCGCGTCGGCCAGGGTGACCAGCTGCTCGTAGGCGGGGCCGACGGTGTGGCCGAGGAGCGAGTGGACCGGCCGCAGGCCGCTGACGACCGCCAGGAGGCGTTCGGCGAACCAGTGGTGCGGGCCGAGCCGCAGGGTCCGCGGCGGGGTCGCCGGGCGCCGGGTGTCGCGCCGCCCGGCGGGGCGGGTCCGGGACTGGCCGCCGACCCGGCGGCGGGCCGCCTCGCCGCCGATCGTGCCGCGCATCGTGGTGTCCATCGCGATCTGCCCCCGAACAGGCCGGGCCCGGCGGTACCGGGCGGTAACTTGGTGGGCTTCATTTATGGCGGATCCCTTGCTGTGCGCAATCGGCCGATCACACATCGTGAGGGGTCGGTTCCGTTCACCTATCTGAGTGGCGAGGGGGCTTTCCCGGGGCTTCCGCGGTGCTCCGCCCGGGACCGGAGTGGACGCGGCAGGGGCCCGGCCCCGCACCCCGAAGGGGGACCGGCCGTCACCCGGAGGGCGGCCCGCCGCCGCAGGGGCGACGGGGTCGGCGGTGAGAGGGCGGACCGCCCCGCCGGGGCCGAGGGTGCGCGGCGGTGGCGTGGCCGGCGCACTCCCCGTGGCCTGGGGTGCAGTCGTATCCTGGGGGCGTTTCCGACTACCGAAAGCAGCCGGCCCATGCGCGTGTACGTTCCTCTGACCCTCCCCGGTCTCGCCGAGGCGCACCAGGCGGGTGAGCTGGGCCCCGGCCCGCTGCGTGCGTACGCCGTGACCCCCGGGCTGCGCGAGTGGTACGTGTCGGACGACATCGAGGAGCTGGAGTACGCGGCCCTGAGCCGCGCCGCGGCCGCCTCGCTCCGCCTGATCGCCGCCGACCCGGCCGCGCCGCCCCGGCGGGTCGTCGTCGCCCTGGACGTCGCCGACAAGGCCGCCACCGCCACGCCCGGCGTGGACGAGGCGACCCTCGGTCAGGTCGCCCTCGCCGACGCCGTACGGCTCGCCGTGGCCGCCGCCGTGCACGTCGACGCCGACGACGCCGAGGCGGACGTGTCCGCCGCCGCACGGGCCGTCGAGGCCGCCGACGCGGGGGACGGCGACGCGCAGTTCACCGTGGACGGCGCCGAGGACCACGAGCTGCTGTGGTTCGGGGTGCAGGAGATCCCGGGGCTGCTGAAGTGACGGCGCCCACGCACATCGTGTGGGACTGGAACGGCACCCTCCTGCACGACATCGACGCCGTCATAGCCGCGACCAACGCCTCCTTCGCGGAGCTCGGCCTCGCGCCGATCACCCTCGAGACCTACCGCGACCTGTACGTCGTACCGGTGCCCAAGTTCTACGAGCGCCTGATGGGCCGGCTGCCGACCGACGACGAGTGGCTGGTCATGGACGACGCCTTCCACCGGCACTACTGGGTCGCCGCCGAAGCCGCCGGGCTCGCCGACGGCGCCCGCGAGCTGCTCCAGGACTGGCAGCGCGCCGGACTCACCCAGTCCCTGCTGTCCCTCGCGCCCCACGACAAGCTCGTACCGCTGGTGCGCCTGCACGGCATCGACGGGCACTTCCTGCGCGTCGACGGGCGGACCGGGCCCTCCCACACCAGCAAGGCGGGGCACCTCGTACGGCACATGGCCGCCCTGGACGCGACGGGAGTGACGGCCGCGCGTACGGTCCTCATCGGAGACGCCGTGGACGACGCGCTCGCCGCCGCCCACGTCGGCGCCCGGGCCGTCCTCTACACGGGCGGATCGCACAGCCGCCGCAGTCTGGAATCGGCCGGCGTGCCCGTCGTCGACACCCTGGCGGAGGCCGTCCGCACCGCTCGTGAACTGGCCGAATAGCGACTGCTCCGCAGCCGCGCCCCCGACTCCTCCCCGTCGCTGTCCAGAACGTCAAAGTTAAACCTCAAGTTTTGTACACATCCATGACGTGTGCGGGGTGGGTGGAGATAGCCTGGTACCCGTGATCAGCGCGATAGTCATCGGGGGCACCGACGCCTCCGGCCTGCGCCCGAGGCACCACCGTGCCCGGGCCCTCGCTGGTCCCCGCTGCCGGGACGTGGCGCCTATGGCTTATTCCCTCCCGGCCGGCTCTCTCCACGGCGCAGCGCCGGTTTCGAACGGACACCCCGTCTCGCGGTGCGATGCCACTTCCTTCACCTACGTCACGCAATGGCGCGCGACAGGAGCCAGAGGACATGCAGACCAAGCTGGACGAAGCAAAGGCCGAGCTGCTCGCGCGGGCGGCCCGGGTAGCTGAGAACAGCCCGGCCGGGGGGCTACTTCCGACTGGGTCCGAGCAGGGGGAGCGTCCCGACCGGGACACAGTGCTCGCCTACCTCCAGCGCTACTACCTGCACACCGCCCCCGAGGACCTCTTGGACCGGGACCCGGTCGACGTGTTCGGGGCGGCGCTCTCGCACTACCGGCTGGCCGAGAACCGGCCGCAGGGCACGGCGAACGTGCGCGTGCACACACCGACCGTCGAGGAGAACGGCTGGACCTCCAGCCACTCCGTCGTCGAAGTGGTCACCGACGACATGCCCTTCCTCGTCGACTCCGTCACCAACGAGCTGTCCCGCCAGGGCCGCGGGATCCACGTGGTGATCCACCCCCAGGTCGTGGTCCGCCGTGACGTGACCGGCAAGCTGATCGAGATCCTCGGCCCCGACTGCGACGCGCACGGCCCCAGGACGGCGCGCCCCCACGACTCCCTCGTCGAGTCCTGGATCCACGTCGAGATCGACCGCGAGACCGACCGGTCCGACCTCAAGCAGATCACCGGCGATCTGCTGCGCGTCCTGTCCGACGTCCGGGAGTCCGTCGAGGACTGGGAGAAGATGCGCGACGCGGCGCTGCGCATCGCCGACGGCCTGCCCGACGAGCCCACCGCCCCGGACCTGCGCGAGTACGAGCTCGAAGAGGCCCGCGAGCTGCTGCGCTGGCTCGCCGACGACCACTTCACCTTCCTCGGCTACCGCGAGTACAACCTCGTCGACGGCGACGCCCTCGCGGCCGTCCCCGGCACCGGCCTCGGCATCCTGCGCTCCGACCCGCACCACAGCGGCAAGGACGACGGCCACCCCGTCTCGCCGTCCTTCAACCGGCTGCCGGCCGACGCCCGCGCCAAGGCGCGCGAGCACCGCCTGCTGGTGCTGACCAAGGCCAACAGCCGCTCCACCGTGCACCGTCCCTCGTACCTCGACTACGTGGGCGTCAAGAAGTTCGACGCCGAGGGCAACGTGGTCGGCGAGCGACGCTTCCTCGGCCTGTTCTCCTCCGCCGCGTACACCGAGTCCGTGCGCCGCGTCCCGGTCATCCGCCGCAAGGTCGCCGAGGTCCTCGAAGGCGCCGGCTTCGCGCCGTCGAGCCACGACGGCCGCGACCTGCTGCAGATCCTGGAGACCTACCCGCGCGACGAGCTGTTCCAGACCCCGGTCGACAAGCTCCGCGAGATCGTCACCTCCGTCCTGTACCTGCAGGAGCGCCGCCGGCTGCGGCTGTACCTGCGCCAGGACGAGTACGGGCGCTACTACTCGGCCCTCGTCTACCTGCCGCGCGACCGCTTCACCACCGGCGTCCGGCTGCGGCTGATGGACATCCTCAGGGAGGAGCTCGACGGCATCAGCGTCGACTTCACCGCCTGGAACACCGAGTCGATCCTCTCCCGCATCCACTTCGTCGTCCGCGTCCCGCAGGGCAAGGAACTGCCGGTCCTGACCGACGGCGACGTCGAGCGCATCGAGGGCCGCCTCGTCGACGCCGCCCGCTCCTGGGCCGACGGCTTCTCCGAGGCCCTGGTCGCCGAGCTCGGCGAGGAGCGCGCCGCCGAACTGCTGCGCCGCTACGGCACCTCCTTCCCCGAGGGCTACAAGGCCGACCACTCGCCGCGCGCGGCCGTCGCCGACCTCTGCCACCTCGAGCGGCTCTCCGCCAGCGACCTCCCGTTCGCGCTCTCGCTGTACGAGCCCGTCGGCGCGGGCCCCGGCGAGCGCCGGTTCAAGATCTACCGCACCGGTGAGCAGGTCTCGCTCTCCGCGGTCCTGCCCGTGCTCCAGCGCCTGGGCGTCGAGGTCACCGACGAGCGCCCGTACGAGCTGCGCCGCGCCGACCGGGTCAGCGCCTGGATCTACGACTTCGGCCTGCGGATGCCCGCCGTCGGAGCCAACGGCGACGCCTACCTCGGAGACGACGCCCGCGAGCGCTTCCAGGAGGCCTTCGCGGCCGTCTGGACCGGCCAGGCGGAGAACGACAACTTCAACACCCTGGTGCTGAGCGCCGGGCTGACCTGGCGCCAGGCCGTCGTCCTGCGCGCGTACGCCAAGTACCTGCGCCAGGCGGGTTCCACCTTCAGCCAGGACTACATGGAGGACACCCTCCGCAACAACGTCCACACCACCCGGCTGCTGGTCTCCCTCTTCGAGGCCCGGCTGTCGCCCGGCCGCCAGGCCGCCGGCAGCGAGCTCGTGGACGCCATGCTGGAGGAGCTGGACGGGGCCCTGGACCAGGTCGCCTCGCTCGACGAGGACCGCATCCTGCGGGCCTTCCTCACCCTCATCAAGGCCACCCTGCGCACCAACTTCTTCCAGGAGGCCAGGGGCTTCGAGTGGCACGACTACGTGTCCATGAAGTTCGACCCGCAGGCCATCCCGGACCTGCCGGCGCCCCGCCCGGCGTACGAGATCTGGGTGTACTCGCCGCGCGTCGAGGGCGTGCACCTGCGCTTCGGCAAGGTCGCGCGCGGCGGTCTGCGCTGGTCCGACCGGCGCGAGGACTTCCGTACGGAGATCCTCGGCCTGGTCAAGGCGCAGATGGTCAAGAACACCGTGATCGTGCCGGTCGGCGCCAAGGGCGGCTTCGTCGCCAAGCAGCTCCCGGACCCCTCCGTGGACCGCGACGCCTGGCTCGCCGAGGGCATCGCCTGCTACCGGACCTTCATCTCGGCCCTGCTCGACATCACCGACAACCTGGTCGCGGGCGAGGTCGTGCCGCCGCAGGACGTGGTGCGCCACGACGAGGACGACACCTACCTCGTCGTCGCCGCCGACAAGGGCACCGCGACGTTCTCCGACATCGCCAACGAGGTCGCCCAGCAGTACAACTTCTGGCTCGGCGACGCCTTCGCCTCGGGCGGCTCGGCCGGTTACGACCACAAGGGCATGGGCATCACGGCCCGCGGCGCCTGGGAGTCCGTCAAGCGGCACTTCCGCGAGCTCGGCCACGACACCCAGACCCAGGACTTCACGGTCGTCGGCGTCGGCGACATGTCCGGCGACGTCTTCGGCAACGGCATGCTGCTTTCCGAGCACATCCGCCTGGTCGCGGCCTTCGACCACCGGCACATCTTCCTCGACCCGACCCCGGACGCGGCGACCTCGTACGCCGAGCGCCGGCGCCTGTTCGAGCTGCCGCGCTCCTCGTGGGCGGACTACGACACCTCGCTGATCTCGGCGGGCGGCGGCGTCCACCCGCGCAGCGCGAAGTCCATCCCGGTCAACGCGCACGTCCGGGAGGCCCTGGGCATCGAGGCGGGCGTCACCAAGATGACCCCGGCCGACCTGATGAAGGCGATCCTCCAGTCCCCGGTGGACCTGCTGTGGAACGGCGGCATCGGCACGTACGTCAAGGCCACCTCCGAGACGCACGCGGACGTCGGCGACAAGGCCAACGACGCCATCCGCGTCAACGGCTCCGACGTACGGGCCAAGGTCATCGGCGAGGGCGGCAACCTGGGTCTGACCCAGCTCGGCCGCATCGAGTTCGCCCGCACCGGCGCGGGCGGCGAGGGCGGCAAGGTCAACACCGACGCCATCGACAACAGTGCCGGCGTGGACACCTCCGACCACGAGGTGAACATCAAGATCCTGCTCAACGCGGTCGTGGCGGACGGCGACATGACCGTCAAGCAGCGCAACAAGCTGCTCGCCGAGATGACCGACGAGGTGGGTCACCTCGTGCTGCGCAACAACTACGCGCAGAACACGGCCCTCGCCAACGGCGCGGCGCAGGCCCCCAGCCTGCTCCACGCGCAGCAACGCTTCATGCGCCGCCTGGAGCGCGACGGGCTGCTCAACCGCGAGCTGGAGTTCCTGCCCACCGACCGGCAGATCCGCGAACTGCTGGCCAACGGCCGCGGTCTGACCCAGCCGGAGCTGGCCGTCCTGTTCGCCTACACGAAGATCACGGTGGCGGACGAGCTCGTCCACACCGCGCTTCCGGACGACCCGTACCTGCGCCGCCTGCTGTTCGCGTACTTCCCGGCCGCCCTGCGCGAGAAGTTCCCCGAGCAGATCGACGGGCACGCGCTGAACCGGGAGATCATCACCACGCTGCTGGTCAACGACACCGTCAACACGGGTGGTTCGACCTTCCTGCACCGTCTGCGCGAGGAGACGGGGGCCTCCACGGAGGAGATCGTCCGGGCGCAGCTCTCGGCCCGCGAGATCTTCGGCCTGGCCGAGGTGTGGGACGCGGTCGAGGCCCTCGACAACAAGGTCGCGGCCAGTGTCCAGACCCGGATCCGGCTGCACTCGCGGCGCCTGGTCGAGCGCGGCACGCGCTGGCTGCTGAACAACCGGCCGCAGCCGCTCCAGATCACCGAGACCATCGACTTCTTCGCCGAGCGGGTCGGGCACGTCTGGGCGGAGCTGCCGAAGCTGGTGCGCGGCGCCGACCTCGAGTGGTACCAGTCGATCATGGACGAGCTGATCGGCGAGGGCGTGCCGGAGGAACTGGCCGCCAAGGTGGCCGGGTTCTCCTCCGCCTTCCCGACGCTCGACGTCGTCGCGATCGCGGACCGCACCGGAGTGGCTCCGCTGGACGTCGCCGAGGTGTACTACGACCTCGCCGACCGCCTGGACATCACCCAGCTGATGGACCGGATCATCGAGCTGCCGCGGTCCGACCGCTGGCAGTCGATGGCCCGCGCCTCCATCCGCGAGGACCTGTTCGCGGCGCACGCGGCCCTGACCGCCGACGTGCTGTCGGTGGGCAACGGCAGCTCGACTCCCGAGGAGCGCTTCAAGGCCTGGGAGGAGAAGAACGCGGCGATCATCGGCCGGGCGCGGACGACCCTGGACGAGATCCGCGGCTCGGACGACTTCGACCTGGCGAACCTGTCGGTGGCCATGCGGACGATGCGCTCGCTGCTGCGCGTGCACAGCTAGGGCTTCTTGCCGGACGGGCCGGGCCCGGGACCTTCGCGGTCCCGGGCCCGGCCCGTCCGTGTGCCGGTGCGGCGCCGTTGCCGGGGACGCTGCCCCCCGGGCCCCCTCACACGCCGGCAGGGCCGGATGCGGCCGGGCGCGGCGGGAAGGGGGTCCGTGGCGCGGGCCGGACTGGTCAGCGGGACCTGGTGAAGGCCTCGTACGCGGCGCACACCTCGTCGGAGGGGCCGTCCATGCGCAGGACGCCCGATTCCAGCCAGATCGCGCGGTCGCAGGTCTCGCGGACCGTGTTGATGCCGTGGCTGACGAGGAAGACGGTGCCGGCGCGTTCGCGCAGTTCCTCGATACGGTCCTGGCTGCGCCGCTGGAAGGCGGCGTCACCGGTGGCCAGGGCCTCGTCGATCATCAGGACGTCGTGGTCCTTGGCGGCGGCGATGGAGAACCGGAGCCGGGCGCCCATGCCGGAGGAGTAGGTGCGCATGGGCAGGGAGATGAAGTCGCCCTTCTCGTTGATGCCGGAGAAGTCGACGATGCCCTGGTAGCGCTCCTTGATCTGCTCGCGGCTCATGCCCATGGCGAGGCCGCCCAGTACGACGTTGCGCTCGCCGGTCAGGTCGTTCATCAGGGCGGCGTTCACGCCCAGGAGCGAGGGCTGGCCGTGCGAGTAGACCGCGCCACGGGCCACCGGCTGGAGTCCGGCGATGGCCTTGAGGAGGGTGGACTTGCCCGAACCGTTGGAGCCGATGAGGCCGATGGCCTCGCCCTTGTACGCGGTGAAGCTGACGCCCTTGACGGCGTGCACCTCGCGGATGCCGGGGGCGGGTGTGCGGGAGAAGATCCGGCTCAGCGCGGCGGTGGCGCCGCCCTTGCGGGTGCCGCCGCCGTGGACCTTGTAGACGACGTGGACCTGGTCCGCGATCACGGTGGGGACGCGGGTGTCCGGTGCGGTGTCAGCCACGGCCGTACTCCTCCTCTGCCTTCCAGAAGTAGACGAA
The DNA here is from genome assembly GCF_040651925.1 of Streptomyces sp. NPDC048349. Taxonomy (NCBI): domain Bacteria; kingdom Bacillati; phylum Actinomycetota; class Actinomycetes; order Kitasatosporales; family Streptomycetaceae; genus Streptomyces; species Streptomyces sp. NPDC048349. The sequence continues at coordinate 28,242 of NZ_JBEZLA010000022.1, forward strand.
CCCGCCGGCGCCGGCGAGCAGGGCCCAGCCGATGGCGACCGGCCACGCGTGGTGCGGGAGCGAGTGCGCCGTGAAGCTGTCGATCAGACAGAAGCGCATCAGGTCGATGTAGACGGCCGCCGGGTTGAGCTGGAGCACCATCAGCACCCAGTGCGGCAGGTGGTCGGTCCTGAGCATCTGGTCGATGGACCACATGACGCCCGACGAGTACATCCAGGTGCGCAGCACGAACGGCATCAGCTGGCTCACGTCCGGGCTCTTGCTGCCGATGCGGGCCATGACCAGGGCGCAGCCGGCGGCGAAGACGGCCATCAGCAGCAGCGTCGGGACGGCCAGGAGCCAGGACGGGCCCGGCGTCTGGCCGAAGGCGAGCAGCAGGATGACCAGGGCGCCCATGGTGACCAGCAGCTGCTGGAAGAGCTGGACGACGGTGGCCAGGGGCAGGCTCGCGCGGGGGAAGTGCAGGGCGCGGACCAGGCCGAGGTTGCTGTGGACGGACCGGGTGCCGGCGTTGACGGAGCTGCCGATGAAGTCCCAGACGAAGACGCCGGTGATCAGGAACGGCACGTAGTCGGGCACGCCGTGGCTGGCGCGCATGACGAGGCCGAAGATGAAGTAGTAGACCGCCGCGTTCAGCAGCGGGGTCACCAGGTGCCAGACCTGGCCGAGCTTCGCGGTGCTGTAGGTGGCCTGCATGCGGGCGGTGGCGTACGCCGTCACGAAGTGGCGCCGCTCCCAGAGCTCCGCGACGTAGCGGGGGAGGGAGGGGCGGGCCCCGCTCAGCGTCAGGCCGTGGGCGGCCGCCAGCTGGGCGGCGGTGGGCGGTGTCGCGGGCGTCACGGGGGCGGTCGGGGGTGCGGTCGCGGTGGTCACAAGGGTCGCTTTCGCCGGGGTCGGGGCGTCGGCGGCGATGGGACGGGTCCGTATCGTCGCTACGGCGAGGCTAGGGCGTGGTGCGTCGGAACGCAACCGTATCGTCGTGACGGGAGCGCAGCTATGCTCTGTGCATGACCACGGATCCCGCCGACACCGTCGCCGCCCCCGCCCGCCGCGCCCCCGCCGGGGCCGCCGTCCTGCGCGAGGACGTGACCGCGGCGATCAGGGACGCGGTGGTGGAGGAGCTGGCCGCGGTCGGCTTCTCGCGGATGTCCATCGAGGGCATCGCGCGCCGGGCGGGCGTCGGGAAGACCGCGGTCTACCGGCGGTGGAAGTCCAAGCTGCACCTGGTCCTGGACCTGGTCGGCGCCTTCGCCGCGGACGGCCTGCCGGTACCGGCGACGGGCTCGCTGTACGGGGACGTACGGGCCCTGCTGGAGGTCATGTCCCACGTACTGCGGCACCCGGTGGCCTCGGCGGTGATCCCCGACCTGCTGGTCGAGGCGGCGCGCAACCCCGAGATCGCCGAAGCGGTACGCGGGGCCCTGCTCGACGGCCAGCACCGCATGGCGCAGGGCATCGTCGCGGATGCCGTCGCCCGCGGCGAACTCCCCGAGGGCATCAGCCCCGACCACGCCCTCGACCTGCTGATCGGCCCGCTCTACTGGCGCCAGGTGGTGGTCCGCGACGCGGTGACGACCACCCACCTGGACACCCTGGCCCACCAGGTGGTGGCGGGTCTGAAGGCGGCTGAGGGCTCCCCCTGAGCCAACGCCGCCCGCGTCACGGGCGCCCGGGCGAGCGGGAAGGCGACCGGACCCCCGGCGGCTACGGCCAGACGGGGGCCAGGGTGGGCTCCGCAGACGTGGGCGACGACGAGGGCGGGGCGGCGGCGGATGCCGCGGGCGCCGGGCGGCGGTCCTCCAGGGGCGTGATCGCCGGGATCGGGGTGGACTGGCCCAGGAAGATCCGGCGCACCACGCGCTCCGCCGCGTGCCCGTCGTCGTACGAGCTGAAGCGCGCCCGGAACGCCGCCCGCAGCTGCGCCGAGCGCGAGCCCTGCCAGTGGCCCGTGGCGAAGATGTCCACCAGCTCGTCCTCGGTCCGGGCGATCGCGCCCGGCGGACAGGTGCGCAGGTCGAAGTAGGTGCCCCGGGCGGCCTCGTACGCCTCCCAGTCGTCCGCGTGGATCACGATCGGCCGGTCCAGGGCCGCGTAGTCGAACATCAGGGACGAGTAGTCCGTGACGAGCGCGTCGGAGGCGAGGCAGAGCTCCTCCACCGACGGGTGGGCGGAGACGTCCAGGAGCCGGGGGTGCGCCTCCACGGGCGCGTGCGCGTCGGTGCCCGCGTACGTGAGGTGGGTGCGGCGAAGGATCGTGAAGCGCGGCCCGAGGTCGCGCAGCACCCGCTCGAAGTCCAAGTGGTCCGGCCGGCTGCGCCGGTAGTCGCGGTGCGTCGGCGCGTACAGGATCACGGTCGAGCCCGCCGGGATGCCGAGGCGCTCGCGCAGGGCGAGGACGTCGGCCCGGGTGGCCCGGTGGAAGACGTCGTTGCGCGGATAGCCGTACTCGAGGGTGGTGTAGGAGGAGGGGAGGGCCTTCTCCCAGACCAGGGTGGAGTGCCGGTTCGCGGAGAGCAGGTAGTCCCACTGGTCGGCGCCGCGCAGCAGCCCCGCGAAGTCCGTGGTGGGGGTGGCCGCCGGCCGGTCCTGGAGGTCGAGCCCTACCCGCTTGAGCGGGGTTCCGTGCTGGGTCTGCACGACGATCTGGCCCGGGCGCTTGACGAGGGTGCGCTCGCAGGGGACGTTCGTGACCAGGTACGTGGCCCTGGCCAGGGCCGTCCAGTACGCGGCGGAGCCCGGACGCAGGAAGGCCGTCTCGCGGGGGAGGGTCGCGGCGTGCCGCGGGTCGCAGATCCAGGCCGTGCGCATCCGGGGCGCCAGCTCCCGCAGCTTCGCCTCGATCGCCGCCGGGTTGCAGGCGTAACCGCCGTGCCAGTACGCGGAGAAGACCGCGAGCTCCGGGCGCAGGGGCAGGAGGCGCTGGGTGCGGTAGTGCAGGCGCAGGGCGCTTTCGCGCAGCCCCCGCCACAGGGTGGAGGCCCCGCGTCCGGTGCCGAGGCAGACCGAGCGCAGGGACGACAGCAGCCCGTACGCGCGACGGGTGCCCAGCCGCATGAGGAGGTGGCGGACCCGGTCGGTCCGTGACAGGGACGACGGCGGTGCTCCCGGGGCCCGGTAGCGGCGCAGCAGGGTGGAGGCCCGGCGGAAGAACTCGGCCCGGCCGGCGCGCGGGAGGCGGCGCGGGTCGGAGTACAGGGCGCAGAAGTGCTCGGCCATCCGCCGGTGCACGGCCGGGCGCCAGCGCTCCAGCTCGGGGCGGCCGGCGAGGTAGGAGAAGACCCGGTCGTACTGGTCGAAGACGTCCAGGTGGCGGCGGCTGGAGGTGGTCAGGATGGAGCCGGTGCGGCGCTGGCGGTAGTGGACGCAGACCCGGTCCAGGACGGCGACGGACTCCGCGGCCAGCAGCGCCGGGTAGGTCCAGGGGGTGTCCTCGTAGAACCCGGACGGGAACCGGAAGCCCTCGCGCTCCACGTACTCGCGGCGGTAGGCCTTGTTCCACACCACCATCAGCATGCCGAGCAGGGCCGGCCGGTCGGCGAGGCGGAAGCTGGCCGGGCCCTCCTCGCGCAGCCGGTGCGAGAGGCGGTTGCGCACGGTCTCGCCGGTCCAGAAGGTGCGTGCGTAGTCGTAGACCAGGACGTCGGGGGAGCCGGTGGCCTTCAGCCGGTCGGTGACGGCCTGCAGGGCGCCGGGGGCCAGGGTGTCGTCGCCGTCGAGGAAGACCAGGTAGTCGCCGGTGGCCCGGGCCAGGCCCGCGTTGCGGGCCGGGCCCAGTCCGAGGTTGTGCGGCAGGTGCACGGCGGTCACGCGCGGGTCCCGGGCCGCGTACTCGTCGATGATCGAACCGCAGGCGTCCGGGGAGGCGTCGTCGACCGCGATCAGTTCCAGATCCGGGTACGACTGGGACAGGACCGAGTCCAGACTTTCCTGGAGGTACGCCTGGACCTTGTACGCGGGCACGATGACGCTGAACCGGGGCACGGCACATCCAGGGGTCGGCGCGGGCATATGGCCCAGGAACCCCCGGTGTGGTGTTCGGGTTACGCAGCGTGTGGCAATCGGGTTACGCAGCGTCAACACCGCACGTCGGCGCGGGCCGCTACTTGATCGCCCCGGCCATCACCCCCGAGACGAACTGCCGCTGGAAGGCGAAGAAGACGATGAGCGGGATGACCATCGACAGGAACGCGCCGGGCGCCAGCACGTCGATGTTGTTCCCGAACTGCCGTACCTGCTGCTGGAGCGCCACCGTCACCGGCGGGTTCGCGGAGTCCGCGAAGACGAGCGCGACGAGCATGTCGTTCCACACCCACAGGAACTGGAAGATGCCGAGGGAGGCGATGGCCGGTCCGCCCAGGGGCAGCACCACCCGGGCGAACAGCCGCAGTTCGCCCGCCCCGTCCAGGCGGGCGGCCTCCAGCAGCTCGCGCGGGATCTCCGCGAAGAAATTGCGCAGCAGGAACACGGCGAACGGCAGCCCGAACGCGGTGTGGAAGAGCACCACGCCCGCGGTGGTCTCGAACAGCCCGATGGAACCGAACAGTTCGGAGACCGGGATCAGCGCCACCTGCACCGGGACGACCAGCAGCCCGACGACGACCAGGAAGAGCCAGTCCCGGCCGGGGAACTCCAGCCAGGCGAAGGCGTATCCGGCGAACGCGCCCAGGACCAGGACGAGCAGGGTCGCCGGGACCGCGATCGCGACGGTGTTCAGCAGCGAGCCGGTGATCGTGTCGTTCGCCAGGAGCCGCTCGTAGTTGCCGGCCGTCAGCCGTGCGGGCGCGGTCAGCACCTGCCACCAGCCGCCCTTGTTCAGGTCGGTGGGGGAGAGGAAGGAGGAGATCAGCAGTCCGAGGGTGGGCAGCAGCCAGAAGAGCGCGGCCGCGACCAGGAACACCCGCAGCAGGCCGCCTGCGGCGAGCTTGGCGTAGGCGGGCCGGGCGGACGTGCCCGCTGCCGGCGCCGCCGCCGGTGTGGCCGTCGTCGTTTCGGCCGCCGCCGGGCCGGTCGCCGCCGGGCCGGTCGCCGCGAGCGGGTCCTGCGGCTGGTCGGAGTGGATCATCGGGAACGCTCCTTCCGCAGCCGACGGATGTTCACCAGCATCACCGGGACCACCAGCACCAGCAGGAGCACGGCGATGGCGCTGCCCAGGCCCGGATCGGCGTCCGTGCCGAAGGAGGTCCGGTACAGCTGCAGCGCGAGCACGTTCGCGTCGTCCTGCACGGCTCCCGGCGCGATCACGAAGACCAGGTCGAAGATCTTCATCACGTTGATGACGAGCGTGACCAGGACGACCACGAGGACGGGCGCGAGCATCGGTACGGTGATCCGGCGGAACACCTGCCACTCGTTCGCCCCGTCCACCCGCGCGGCCTCCAGCAGCTCCCGCGGTACGGCGGCCAGCCCGGCCCCGATCAGCACCATCGCGAAACCGGCCCACATCCACACGTACGCCCCGATGACCGCCGGGGTGACCAGCCCGGGGCCCAGCCACTCGACCCCCGCGTACGCCTCGCGGAAGTTCGCGGCGGGCAGGCGCAGCTGCGCGCCGTCGGCCTTCGCGGACAGCGTGAAGGTGCCGTCGGCGCGGGCCGTCGCCGTGTCGACGACCCGGCCGTCCTTGACCGCCTCGATCCGCATCCCGGCGAAGGCCTGCTCGGCCGGGTCGACCGCGTTCGTACGGCCGCCCCCGCCACGGGTGAAGTCCTGCCAGACCGTGCCGGTGACCTTGCCGGGCTCGGCGTCCGCCGCCTTGGCCGTACGGGTTGCCTCCGGCAGGGCCTCCGGGGCCACGCCCACCAGCGGCAGCAGCACCGGGACGCCCGCCCGGACGGGGTCGCGGGTCAGGAAGGCGCCCCCGCCCGCGTCCGCGAGCGGGGAGTCCCGGCCCGGGCGTGCCTTGGGGAAGGCCGAGGACTCCGCGAAGGTGTCGTGCACCCCGACCCAGACCGCGTTGGCAACTCCCCGGTCGGGGTCGTGGTCGTAGACGAGGCGGAAGATGATGCCCGCCGCCAGCATCGAGATCGCCATCGGCATGAACACCAGCAGCTTGAACGCCGTTCCCCAGCGCACCCGTTCGGTCAGCACCGCGAAGATCAGGCCGAGGGCGGTCGCCGTGGTCGGCGCGAGCACCACCCACAGCGCCGTGTTCTTCAGGGCGGTGCGGATGGTCGGGTCGCTCAGGATCTCCCGGTAGTTGTCGCCGCCGACGAACCCCGTCCCGGGGCGGTCGAAGAAGCTGCGGTAGATCGAGTAACCGATCGGGTGCACGACGAGCGCGCCGAGCAGCACGAGGGCCGGCAGGAGGAACGCCGCCGCGATCAGGCGGCGGCGCCTCGCCTCGGCCGAGCGGGCGTTCCTGCCCGCCGGGGCCGCCGGGGCGGCGGCCGGGGCGGTGGCCTTGGCCGTCACCGGAATCAGTTCCCGTAGGCCTTGGCCGCGTCCGCCTCCAGTTTCGCCTGGGTGCCCGCCACGTCCGACGGGTTCGCCAGGAAGTCCTGGAGGGCCTTCCACTCGCCGGCGCCCGGCGTTCCGCCGAAGGCCGCCGGAGCCTGGTCGGACATGTCGAAGCGGAAGTCGTCGCCCGCCGCGATCAGCGCCTTGGCGATGCCGCGCTGGATGTCATTGGGGTACGCGGCCAGGTCGACCGCCTTGTTGGGGGAGATGAACCCGCCCTCGCGGGCCTGGATGGCGGCCGCGTCCGCCGAGGCCAGGAAGGTCAGCAGCGCCTGCGCGCCCTTCGACGGCTTCAGCGCCACCGCCACGTCACCGCCCGAGACCACGGGCGCCTTGGCGCCGACGGCCGGGAAGGGGAAGACCAGCGCGTCCGTGCCCACCTTCGCCTCGGTCTGCGCGATGTTCACGGCCACGAAGTCGCCCTCGTAGACCATCGCGGCCGCCGGCCGGTCGCCGCCCGTGAACGTCTGGGTCACCGACTTCGGGAACTCGGTGGACAGGGCCCCGCTCGGCCCGCCCGCCAGGAAGTCCTTGCGTCCGAACAGCTCGGCCAGCGTGGTCAGCGCCTGCTTGACGCTGTCGTCCGTCCACTTGATCTGGTGCTTGGCCAGCTGGTCGTACTTCTCCGGGCCGGCCTGCGAGAGGTAGACGTTCTCGAACCAGTCGGTGAGGGTCCAGCCGTCCGCGCCGGCCACGGAGACCGCCGGGGTGCCGGAGGCGGACAGGGTGTCGGCCGCGGTCAGCAACTCCTTCCAGGTCGACGGGGGCTGGACGCCCGCCGCCTCGAAGGCCTTCGCGTTGTACCAGATCAGCGACTTGTTCGCGGCCTTGTAGTAGACGCCGTACTGGGTGCCCCCGACGGCCCCGAGCGTCTTCCAGCCCGCCGAGTAGTTCTTGTCGAGCTGCGCCTGGGCCTCCGGGCCGACCGGCTGCGCCCACTTGTTCTGCACCGCCGATACCAGCGCCCCGACCTGGGGCAGCAGGGCCACGTCCGGCGGCGCCCCGCCCGCGATCTTCGAACCGAGGAACGTGACGATCGGGTCCTGGGCCGGGACGAAGGTCACCGAGGCCCCCGTCCGTTTCTCGAACTCCTTGAGGACCTTGCCGAAGTTCTCCTGCTCCGGTCCCGTCCAGACCGCCGCGACCTCCAGCTTCTCGCCGTTCAGCTGCGGTAACGCCACCCCCGGGGTCTGGAGGGCTCCGCCCGGGGCCGGCTGGTCCTTCCCGCCGTCGCCCCCGCCGCACGCGCCGAGCGTGAGCGCGCCCGCCGCGGCCAGTGCCGCCCAGCTCAGTGTCGTACGGCTCGTTCCGTGCCTGCGCATGGTTCTGCCCCCGATGCCCGTGGTGTGTCCCGGACCACAAGGTCTACGCCGAGCCGCGCGCCCCCGCAATACCGCCTCGGGCGGCCGGCGGGGGGTCAGGGGGGTGCCGGGGCGGGCCCTAGGGGGCGGCGGGGAAGAGCACGGGTATCGCCGAGACCAGGTGCGAGGCCCGGTCCAGGGCACTGGCCAGCAGCGCGAGGTCGGTCGGTCCGTTGCCCAGCTCGCGCACCGGGCGGCGGGCCGGAGGATCACCCATCCGCTCCCACTCCACCGGCACCACGGTCGGCCGCTGGGTCGCCGTCCTGGGGATCCGGCCGGTGACCCGGCCTGCCTGGAAGGGAACCGTCCGGCCGTCCGGGTAGCGGAGCAGGCCGCGGCCGGGGCCCGGCCGGTCGGGGGCGTCGAGCTCCACGTGCAGGGTCGAGTGCCGGGCCAGGACGGTGTCGGCCGTACGGTCCGGGCGGGCGCTGGTGGTCACCAGGTGCACCCCGAGCCGGGCGCCCTCACGGGCCACCGCCTCCAGCGCCCGGACCACCGAACCGGCGGCGGGCCGGCCCGTGCTGCCGAGTCCCGGAGCGACCAGCGCGTCGAAGTCGTCCACGAGCACCACCAGGCGGGGCAGCGGACCGGGCCCCGCCGGTTCGGTGCGGGCCGCCGCCGTCGACGGGCGCAGCCGCAGCGTGCCCGAGCGCTGCGGGTCGAGGTCGCCGCGCAGCTCGCCCTCCGTGGGGCGGCGGGGCGAGACCATCCGGTCGGAGAGCTCGCGCCGCGCGTGCCAGTCGGCGAACGCCGTCCCGTCCAGCAGCTCGGCACGGCGCTTGAGCTCCGCGCCCAGGGCCTGGGCGAACTCCCGCATCCGCAGCGGATCCGAGGCCACCAAGTGGGCCGAGACGTGGGGGAGTTCCGTACAGGGCAGCAGCCCGTCGCCCCTTTCGGCGTCCGCCCCGTCGAGCAGGACCAGCCCGAGCCGGTCGGGCCGGGCGCCCGCCGCCAGCGAGGCGGCCACCGACCGCAGCAGCTCGGTCCGGCCGCTGCCGGCCGGTCCCTCGATGAGCAGGTGGGGGCCGTCGTGGACCAGTTCGGTGCCGACGGGGCCGCGCCGCCCGCTGCCCAGCACCAGCTCCACCAGGCCGCCGACCCCCTGTCCCTGCTCGGTGGCGGCGGCCCAACGGGCCATCAGGGAGGCCGGGGTGGCCCGCGCCAGCCCCAGCTCGTCCAGCAGCCGGGCGGTCGCGGGCAGGGTGGCGGCGGCCCGCCGGCTGGGCCCGGCGGTGGGGGCGCCGTCGGCGCGCAGCGGTGCCAGGGCCCGCGCGAACCGCTCGGCCCAGGCCGCGGACACGGCGTCGGCGGTGGCCGTCGTGCCGGTCGGGTCCGGCCGGCCGCCGCGGACCGCGAAGGTCCGTACGGTCGTGGCCACGTCCCCGCTGAGCAGCGCCGCCGTGCCGCAGTCCCGGAAGGCCGGGGTGCCGGCACAGGCGGTCTCGTACGTCTCGGTGACCGGGGAGGCGGGGGTGGCGGGCGGAGCCTCGGCCAGCGCCAGGACGTGGATCCCGGCGGCCGGGCCGTGCGAGGCCAGCCGCCCGGTGATGTCGCGCAGCGCACCCGCGCCGGGATCGCCGTCCAGGACGAGGAGGGTGTGCGGGCCTTCGTAGGCGTCGGCGGCCTCCCGCACGCGGCCCGGATCGGCGGCGGCCCAGTGGGTGCCGAGCGGACCGTCGTCGAGGCGCCGGGTCAGCTCACCGGCACGGGCGGCCGCCTGGTCGCGGTCGTAGGCGAGGAGCAGCCGGCAGTCCTGGCCGTGTGCGGGGCGTACGTGGGGCAGCCAGCCGAGCCAGCCCCAATCGCGGCGGCGTTCGGCCAGGGGGCGCGCCCGGTCGGTGGAGACCAGCACGATCTCCAGCTGCCCCGGCGCGTGCAGGCCCGCCAGCTGCGCGATCACCCAGCGGGCCAGTCCCGTCAGCCGGGTGCGCGGGCCGGCGATGCCGAGGGCTCCGGCGGCGCGCAGCGGCACCCGGCTTCCGGCGCCGAGCCCCACCTCCAGCACCCGGGGGTGGCCCGGCGTACGGGACCACAGCCGCTCGGTGGGGCCCAGGGCGGCCAGCAGCAGCGCGGCCGGGTCATCGGGGTCGGGTACGGCGGCGGTGGTCACGGCGGCCGGTCCGGCGGGGGCCTCGGCGGCCTCCTCGCCCCGTACCCACTTGCGGGCCCAGGCGCCGAGCCCCTTGCGCCGGCCGGCGGCAGGTTCCTGCGGGGTGCTCGCCGCAGCGGGCGCGGGCGCCGCCGCGGGTCCTTCGGCGCAGGAGTCCGGCGCGTAGGGGTCCGGTGCCGAGCCGGGGGTGCCGGTCCAGCCCGTGCCGGGCAGCGCGGGGCGCGCGGCCGGGGGCGAGCCGGGCGGCGGCGTGGCGGGGGCGGCGGCCGGACCGCGGCCCCCGAGGGCGAGGTGGCCCTCGTGGTCCGGGGTCACGGGCAGCGGGGCGGCGGCCGCGGGGGCCAGCCGCAGGGTGGACTCGCCCACCCGCAGCAGGGCGCCCGGCGGCAGGGCCACCGGCTGCGGCCCCACCGGGGAGTCGTCCAGGGTGGTGCCGTTCGTCGAGTCCAGGTCGGCCACCGCCACCCGCCCGTCCCACATCACGGTCACCGCGCAGTGCAGCCGGGACACGTCGGGGTCGTCCAGCGGGACGTCGGCGTCGGCGGAGCGGCCCACCTTGATCTGGCCGCTGTGCAGCAGGTGCACTCCGCCCGCGTCGGGCCCGGCCACCACGTGGAGCTGGGGCGCGCCGAGGCTCTCCTCCGGCAGGACGTCGGGGACCGGGCCGTGCAGGGCCACCACCGCCCCGTCCACCAGCGGCGGTTCGCCCAGCACCCGCCGCTGCAGGTCGAGCCGCTCGGCTCCGGCGTAGAGGACGACCGTGCCCCCGGTGTCGGGTCCGCCGACGGTCGCCGCGAGCCCGGAGGCGACTGCGGCCAGCGCGGTGCCGGCGGGCGCGGTGACGAGCACGTCGCAGCTCACGGGGGCGGTCGAGGGCTGGTGGCCGCTGCGCGACCCAAGGACGGTCAGCCGGATCTGCATCGCCGTCAGCGGTCCCTTCTGCGCGGTGCGCGGTGTGTGCGCCCGGCAGGGGAACGCCGGCGCACGACTGCCCGACCGCCCCCCGCCCGGCACGGACGCGTCGTCCGGTCAGGTCTGCCGGAAGGCGCGGCTCCCGCCCGTGCCGTTCCGTACGGGTGCATCCTCGCACCTGTCGCGGACAACACGCCCGGCACCCGCCGACAATTGATCTTGCTCGGTCGCGGCAGGGCGCGGACCTCACGCGGAACGGACGGCCGGCAGGGGAAAATCGCCTCCGGCATACCCCCCGAACATCACCCTTGGTACATATGTGCGGCAACCAACCTCCGGCACCCGACGTCCTCCATGGGGACACCCCCTAGAGTGGGTCGGAAAATCCGGACGACAGAAGACGACAGCAGGGGAGCGCGAGACGTGCGGCCAGTCGGCAGCAAATACCTGCTCGAGGAGCCGCTCGGGCGCGGCGCCACGGGCACCGTCTGGCGTGCCCGCCAGCGGGAGACCGCGGGTGCCGAGGCGGCCGTCGCCGGGCAGCCCGGCGAGACGGTGGCCATCAAGGTCCTCAAGGAGGAGCTGGCCCAGGACGCGGACATCGTCATGCGCTTCCTCCGGGAGCGCTCCGTCCTGCTGCGCCTGACGCACCCCAACATCGTGCGCACCCGCGACCTGGTGGTCGAGGGCGATCTGCTGGCCCTGGTCATGGACCTGATCGAGGGCCCGGACCTGCACAAGTACCTCCGGCAGAACGGCCCCTTCACCCCCGTCGCCGCGAGCCTGCTGACCGCGCAGATCGCGGACGCGCTCGCCGCCAGCCACGCCGACGGCGTGGTGCACCGCGACCTGAAGCCCGCCAACGTGCTGGTCGACGAGCGCGGCGGGCAGATGCGCCCGATGCTCACCGACTTCGGCATCGCCCGCCTCGCGGACTCCCCGGGCCTGACCCGCACCCACGAGTTCGTCGGCACCCCGGCCTACGTGGCCCCCGAGTCCGCCGAGGGCCGCCCGCAGACTTCCGCCGTCGACATCTACGGCGCCGGCATCCTGCTCTACGAGCTGCTCACCGGCCGGCCCCCCTTCGCGGGCGGCACGGCGCTCGAGGTGCTCCACCGCCACCTCAGCGAGGAGCCGCAGCGTCCTGCGAGCGTGCCCGAGCCGCTGTGGACCGTCATCGAGCGCTGCCTGCGCAAGGAGCCGAACGAGCGCCCCAGCGCCGAGAGCCTGGCCCGCGGGCTGCGCGTGGTCGCCGCCGGCATCGGCGTGCACTCCACGGCCGCCGAGGTGGAGGCCGCGCTCGGCGTCGGCGCGCTGCTCGCACCCGACCCCTCCCCGGCGCCGGTCCCCGAGACCCCGGGCATCGTGGGGGCCGCGGACGCCACCCAGGTGCTGCCCGCGGGCGCCCAGTCACCCATGGGCGCGTACGACCCGAACGCCATGACCAGCGTCATGCCGCCGGTCGGCGCGCCCGGCGGGGCGGACCCGACCTCGGTGATGCCGCCCGTGCAGCAGCCGGACCAGCCGCATCCGTGGGAGTCGCAGATGCGCGCCGCCCGCGACCGCAACGAGCAGACGCAGATCCAGTACCTCGACCCCAGCGAGGACCCGCTGCGCCGCCGCCCGCAGCGGCAGGCCCCTCCGCCGCCGCAGCACAGGCCGCAGCAGCCCCCGCAGCAGCAGTACCAGCAGCCGCAGCAGCCTCAGTACCGGCAGCCCCAGCAGCAGTACGCGCCGCCGCCTCCGCAGCACTACCAGCCGCAGCAGCACCAGCCCCAGCCGTACCAGCAGCCGCAGCCCCCGCAGCAGCCCCAGTACAGCCAGCCGCAGCCGCCTCCCCGGCAACAGCCCCCGCAGCAGCAGCCCCCGCAGGGTCCGCCGCCCCGGCAGCAGGCCCCGCGCGAGCCGCGCCGCCGCAGCGCCAACCCGGTACGGATCCCCGGGCTCGGCTGCCTCAAGGGCTGCCTGGTCATGATCGTCCTGTTCATCGTGGCGGGCTGGCTGATCTGGGAGCTCACCCCGCTCCAGGAGTGGGTTGGCACCGGCCGGGGCTGGTGGGACCAGCTGTGGAGCTGGGGCAGCGGCATCGCCGACTGGATCGGCTCCCTCGGGGACGCGGCGGGCTCCGCTCAGCCCTGACCGGACCCCGTAGCGCCGAGTTCGTTGATTTGTCGACTTCTGGGACGTGATTTCGCCCGCAGAAGTGAAGGTCGCCGCGAATCCGGGCCCCTGCTGGCCCTCAACGCCCACCCGGCCGCGTAGCTTTGGTGCGTACGCCAGCCGCTGAGGGAGCAGTCGTGGCACGGAAGATCGGCAGCCGGTACACCGCGCACCAGATCCTGGGGCGCGGCAGCGCGGGCACGGTGTGGCTGGGCGAGGGGCCTGACGGGCCCGTCGCCGTCAAGCTGCTGCGCGAGGACCTCGCATCCGACCAGGAGCTGGTCGGACGGTTCGTCCAGGAGCGCAGCGCCCTGCTCGGCCTGGAGCACCCCCACGTCGTCTCCGTCCGCGACCTCGTCGTCGACGGCAACGACCTCGCCCTCGTCATGGACCTCGTCCGCGGTACGGACCTGCGCACGCGCCTCGACCGCGAGCGCCGCCTCGCCCCCGAGGCGGCCGTGGCCATCGTCGCGGACGTCGCGGACGCGCTGGCCGCGGCGCACGCGGCCGGGGTCGTCCACCGCGACGTCAAGCCCGAGAACGTCCTGCTGGACATGCAGGGCCCGCTGGGCCCGGGCGGTGCGCACCCGGCGCTGCTGACCGACTTCGGCGTCGCCAAGCTGATCGACACCCCGCGGCGGGCCTCCGCGAGCCGGGCCTCGGCGCCGACCACGCGGATCATCGGCACCCCGGACTACCTCGCCCCGGAGATCGTCGAGGGACTGCCCCCGCGGGCGGCGGTGGACATATACGCCCTGGCCACGGTCCTGTACGAGCTGCTGGCGGGGTTCACCCCGTTCGGCGGGGGGCACCCGGGAGCGGTGCTGCGCCGGCACGTCACCGAGACCGTGGTCCCCCTTCCCGGCATCCCCGACGAGCTGTGGCAGCTGATCGTGCAGTGCCTGGCGAAGGCCCCCGCGTCGAGGCTCCGCGCGTCGGAGCTGTCGGTCCGCCTGCGGGACCTGCTGCCGCTGCTGGCCGGGATGCCGCCGCTGGACGTGGACGAGCCGGACGACGCGGATCCGGAGCCGGCCCCCGCGCAGGAGCCGGCCGCCGCCGATCCGGTCCGCCGCCGGGGCGTGGTCCCCCTGGTCCCGGGCTCCGCCACGGACTCCAACCGCGACACCCACACCTCGATGCGCGTGCCGGGGCCGGACGAGCTGGCGGGCGGCGCCCTGGGCACCGCCCGGGTCCCCCGCCCGGCGGGCGGCCACCGCCCGGGCTCGGCCCGCCACCGGGCGGAGGCCGCCCGCAAGCGGCGCCTGGTGCTGTCGGCGTCCGCCGTCGCCCTGGCCGCGGCCGTCGGCCTGGGCGCCTGGATCGCCGCCTCCGGGGACGACGCCCCGCCGCCCCCGCAGGACACCAAGCAGTCGAGCCCCCGCACGCCGTAGGGCAGACGCGGCGCCGCGCGCTACGCCGCGACCAGCTCGGGGTGCCAGCGCCGCGCCACGGCCGGGTGGGCGCGGACCCAGCCCTTCAGCTCGTTGCGCCCGTACTCCGCGTGCAGCGGGTTCGACGCGTCGTGCGCGATGCCGGGCGCCGTCGCCAGGTAGTCGCCCGGGACCGTCTCCACCACCGCGTCCAGCCGCGGGTTGTAGAAGAACGGCACCGAGTACCGCTCCACCGCGCCCGGCGGGCTCACCACCCGGTGGTCCGTCGCCGTCAGATAGCCCTCCGTCGCGATCTCCAGCAGCTCGCCCAGGTTCACCACGAAGGCACCGGGCACCGGCGGGATGTCCACGTAGCCCCCGTCCCGTACCACCTGGAGGCCGCCCACCGAGTCCTGCAGGAGCAGGGTGAGGAAGCCGTAGTCCTTGTGCGCGCCGACGCCCTGGTCCTCGCCCGTCGGGGCCGATCCCGGGTAGCGGATCAGCTTCGTGTGCAGGTGGGGGCGGTCCGCGAAGGCCTCGTCGAAGAAGTCCGGCGGGGCGCCGATGGAGGCCAGGATCTCCCGCAGCAGCCGGTGGGCCACGCCCGCGAGGCGGGACTGCCAGTCCAGGACCACATCGCGCAGCTCCGGCAGCGCCGCCGGCCACTGGTTCGGGCCCTCCAGCCACAGGTACGCCGGGTCGTCCGGCCCCACCACCGGCGCCGGACGCTCCGCGCCCACGTCCAGCTGGTCGCGCCAGTCGAAGGCCCCGCCGGTCAGCTCGTGGCCTATCCGGGTGTAGCCGCGGAAGTGCGGGGAGTTCAGATTGCTCACGGCGAGCCGGTCGGCTTCCGGAAGGGCGAAGAAAGCCCTGGTCAACTCCAGCATCCGGGCACTCTCGGCGTCGGTGACGCCGTGCCCGGTGAGGTGCAGGAACCCGGTGTCCCTGGCCGCTGCGTGCAGCGTCTTGAGGAAGTCGGCCCGCTGGGCCGGGTCGTCCGCCCGGGAGAGGTCCAGGACGGGCAGGGAGGAGTGCGCGGACGGCATGACGGCTCCGTTTCGGATGTCACGGGGTCCTGTTCCCCTTCGGGTGGCGGGGGCCGCGGGAGGAGGGGGCCGCCGGCAGGGATGGCGCCGGGACCGCTTGGGCCGCGTACAGGACCAAGTCGGATCGGGGTGGATCAGGCTTGGGGATGGTCCGGCGGCAGACAGCTCGACGTCGTGACGCGCATGTGGTCGACATGGCGGCGCTTCACGAGGCGCGTGACGAAGAGAACGGTCATACCGTGAGCGTACGCCCGTGCGACCGGCCATCAGTACGGGTGATCCGGCCTGCCCGGACGGCCCCGCCCGCGGACCGGCTACGCTGGACCCGTGGCAGTCGTCGATGTTTCCGAAGAGCTGAAGTCCCTCTCCTCGACCATGGGGTCGATCGAGGCCGTCCTGGACCTCGACAAGCTGAGGGCAGAAATCGCCGTGCTCGAGGAGCAGGCCGCCGCGCCGTCCCTGTGGGACGACCCGGACGCCGCTCAGAAGATCACGAGCAAGCTTTCGCACCTCCAGGCAGAGGTCCGCAAGACCGAGAACCTGCGCGGCCGGATCGACGACCTCGCGGTCCTCTTCGACCTCGCCCAGGAGATGGACGACGCGGACACCCTCGCCGAGGCGGAGACCGAGCTGGTCGCCGTCCGCAAGGCCCTGGACGAGATGGAGGTCCGGACCCTGCTCTCCGGCGAGTACGCCGAGCGCGAGGCCCTGGTCAACATCCGCGCCGAGGCCGGCGGCGTGGACGCCTCCGACTTCGCCGAGCGCCTCCAGCGCATGTACCTGCGCTGGGCCGAGCGCCACGGCTACCCGACCGAGGTCTACGAGACCTCGTACGCGGAAGAGGCCGGCATCAAGTCGACCACCTTCGTCGTCAAGGCCCCGTACGCCTACGGCACGCTCTCCGTCGAGCAGGGCACCCACCGCCTCGTGCGGATCTCGCCCTTCGACAACCAGGGCCGGCGCCAGACCTCCTTCGCGGGCGTCGAGGTGCTGCCGGTCGTCGAGTCCAGCGACCACGTGGAGATCGACGAGGGCGAGCTGCGCATCGACGTGTACCGCGCCTCCGGCCCCGGCGGCCAGGGCGTCAACACCACCGACTCGGCGGTGCGCATCACCCACATCCCGACCGGCATCGTGGTGTCCTGCCAGAACGAGCGCTCGCAGATCCAGAACAAGGCCAGCGCCATGAACGTCCTCCAGGCCAAGCTGCTCGAGCGGCGCCGCCAGGAGGAGCAGGCCAAGATGGACGCCCTCAAGGACGGCGGCAGCTCCTGGGGCAACCAGATGCGCTCCTACGTCCTGCACCCGTACCAGATGGTCAAGGACCTGCGGACGGAGTTCGAGGTCGGCAACCCGCAGGCGGTGCTCGACGGCGAGATCGACGGCTTCCTGGAGGCCGGCATCCGCTGGCGCAAGCAGCAGGAGCAGACCGCGTAGCCCACGGCCGCGCGCAAGCACGCGGAAAGGGCCCGGACACCAGGTGTCCGGGCCCTTCCGCGTGCTTGCATGATCGGTACGTCTACGCGGTCTGCTGGGCCACCAGTGCCAGCGCGGCCACCAGGATCACCATGAGGGCGACGAGCGCCACGGGATTCAGGCCGGAGAAGGGGCCCTCCTGCTGGAGGCGCTCCCGGTTCGCCCGGCACACAGGGCAGCGGCCCTGGCTTACGGGTGCCGCGCAGTTCGCGCACACGAGCCGGTCATATGTCATGCGCTCCTCCTCTCGTCCCCTTCACACTGCGACACCGACTACAACGCGGTGGGGAACGAGACCGTTCCCCCTACCACTGTGCCAGCTTCGCCGGCATTCGGCGCGGCCCCTCAGGGCAATCGCGGACCCGGCCCGCTCCGGATCCTCCCGGACCAGGGGATAAAAGGGGCAAGTCCGGTTGCCGGGTCCACACCCCGCGCCCGTTCGCGTATGGTCACGCACACCTACTCCCGGCGACCGTGGTGCACCGTGATCCGATTCGACAGCGTCTCCAAGTCCTACCCGAAGCAGAACCGCCCCGCACTCAGAGATGTCTCCCTGGACATCGCCAAGGGCGAGTTCGTCTTCCTGGTCGGCTCCTCCGGCTCCGGCAAGTCCACCTTCCTGCGGCTCATCCTGCGCGAGGAGCGGGCGAGCCACGGCCAGGTCCACGTCCTGGGCAAGGACCTCGCCAAGCTCTCCAACTGGAAGGTGCCGCAGATGCGGCGCCAGCTGGGGACCGTCTTCCAGGACTTCCGCCTGCTGCCCAACAAGACGGTGGCCGAGAACGTCGCCTTCGCGCAGGAGGTCATCGGCAAACCGCGGGGCGAGATCCGCAAGGCCGTCCCGCAGGTCCTGGAACTCGTGGGCCTCGGCGGCAAGGAGGACCGGATGCCCGGCGAGCTCTCCGGCGGTGAGCAGCAGCGCGTGGCCATCGCCCGCGCGTTCGTCAACCGCCCCGCCCTGCTCATCGCGGACGAGCCCACCGGCAACCTCGACCCGCAGACCTCCGTCGGGATCATGAAGCTGCTGGACCGGATCAACCGGACCGGCACCACCGTGATCATGGCGACCCACGACCAGCAGATCGTCGACCAGATGCGCAAGCGCGTCATCGAACTCGAACAGGGCCGACTCGTGCGCGACCAGTCGCGCGGCGTCTACGGCTACCAGCACTGAAAGGTCCCTGAGACGCAATGCGCGCCCAGTTCGTCATGTCGGAGATCGGCGTCGGTCTCCGTCGCAATCTCACCATGACCTTCGCGGTCATCATCTCCGTGGCCCTGTCGCTGGCCCTGTTCGGTGGCTCCCTGCTCATGCGCGAGCAGGTGAGCAAGATGAAGGGCTACTGGTACGACAAGGCCAACGTCTCGATCTACCTCTGCAACAAGTCGGACGCCGAACAGGCCACCGAGGCCGCCAACAAGGCGGCCGGGTCGGGCGACCTGGGCGTCGCCACCTGCCGCAAGGGCGCGGTGACCGACGAGCAGAAGAAGCAGATCGAGGCCGAGCTCAAGCAGATGTCCCTGGTGAAGTCCGTCGCCTACGAGTCGGCGGACGAGGCCTACAAGCACTACCAGGAGCAGTACGGGCACACGGCGCTGGCCTCCTCCATCACCCCCGACCAGATGCAGGAGTCCTTCCGGGTCAAGCTCAAGGACCCCGAGAAGTACAAGGTCGTCACCTCGGCCTTCACCGGCCGGGACGGCATCCACACCGTCGACGACCAGCGCCAGGCCATCGACGACCTCTTCAAGATCCTCAACTACCTCAACGTCGCGGCCCTCGCCATCATGCTGATCATGCTGATCGTGGCGCTGCTGCTGATCGTCAACACGGTGCGCGTCTCGGCGTTCAGCCGGAGGCGGGAGACCGGGATCATGCGGCTGGTGGGTGCCTCCAGCTTCTACATCCAGGTCCCCTTCATCATGGAGGCGGCCGTCGCCGGGCTCATCGGCGCCCTGTTCGCCTGCGTGATGCTCGTCTCGGGCCAGTACTTCGTCATCGACCACGGCGTCGGCCTGCGGGACAAGATCCAGATCATCGACTTCATGGGCTGGACCTCCGTCCTCGCCAAGCTGCCGTACGTGCTCTTCATCGGGCTCCTGATGCCCTCGGTGGCCGCGTTCCTCGCATTGCGCAAGTACCTGAAGGTGTGACAAGCGCCCCGTGAGCGGTCCGGTCAACCCACCGTACCGGCGCGGGGCTTGTCCTAGACTCGGCGCCATGCTGGGCTTGCCGAGTATTCCCGCCTCGTGTCTGCGGCCCCGCGACCTGCGTCGCGGGGCCGTTTTGACGTTGGCTTTCCTCGCGGCCGTCGCAACCGCGGCGAGCACCGGCTGCTGGGACCGCGAGGACGCCACCGCCGCCGCCCTCACCGCCCGTACCGGGACCGCGGCGGCCGAGCCGCCCCGGGCCGCGGGCACCGCCGACCGCGAGGCCGTGGCCCGCGCCGCCGCCGAGGCCGTCGCCGACGGGAAGTCCGGCAAGAAGGCCGCCCAGGAGGTGGTCAGCCGCAGCGGCGACCGCTGGGGCACCGTCTACGACCAGGGCGAGTACGCCGCCTTCGCCGAGGGTCTCGACGGCCGCTGGACCGGGGTCGGGCTCTGGGCCCGGCGCGGACCCGAAGGCCGCATCGAGGTCGACAAGGTCCAGCCCGCCGGCCCCGCCGCCCGGGCCGGCGTACGCGCCGGGGACCGGCTGCTGAGCGTCGACGGGCACGCCGTCACCGGCCTCGCCGTCACCGACGTCATCGCCCTGCTCCGCGGCGAGGCCGGCACCCCCGTCGTACTGAACCTGAGCCGCGAGGGCGCCGACCTCACCGAGACCGTCCGCCGTGAGCAGCTGCGCACCGAGCCGGTGACCGTACGGCAGCTCCGCGACGGGATCACCGTCATCAAGGTGGCCTCCTTCACCCGCGGCTCGGGCGAGCGGGTCAAGGCCGCCGTCCGCGCGGCCCCGGCCGGCGCCGGGGTCATGCTCGATCTGCGCGGGAACCCGGGCGGGCTGGTCGCGGAGGCGGTGACGGCCGCCTCCGCGTTCCTGGACGGCGGGCTCGTGGCGACGTACGACGTACGGGGCGACCAGCGCGCCCTGTACGCCGACCCGGGCGGGGACACCGCCCGGCCGCTGGTGGCCCTGGTGGACGGCGGCACGATGAGCGCGGCCGAGTTGGTCGCCGGCGCCCTCCAGGACCGCGGCCGGGCCGTGGCGGTGGGCAGCCGGACCTTCGGCAAGGGCTCGGTGCAGATGCCCACCGAGCTCCCGGACGGCTCGGTGGCCGAACTGACCGTGGGCACGTACCGCACCCCGGCGGGCCGCAGCCTCGACGGCGGCGGCATCACCCCGGACGTGGCGGCGGGCGCGGGCGTCGAGGAACGGGCCGCGCAGGTATTGGGTGGCCTCGGGGTGGGTCCGTAGTGCGAAAATGACCGCACTATGGCTAAGGAAAAAGGGCGCAAGCTGATCGCCCAGAACAAGAAGGCGCGGCACGACTACACGATCCTCGACACCTATGAGTGCGGTCTCGTGCTCACGGGCACCGAGGTCAAGTCCCTGCGCCAGGGCCGTGCCTCGCTCGTGGACGGCTTCGTGTCGGTGGAGGGCCGTGAGGCCTGGCTCTACAACGTGCACGTGCCGGAGTACAGCCAGGGCACCTGGACCAACCACAGCGCCCGGCGCAAGCGCAAGCTCCTCATGCACCGCGAGGAGATCGACAAGCTGGAGCGCAAGGCGGACGAGTCGGGTCACACGATCGTGCCCCTGTCGCTGTACTTCAAGGACGGCCGCGCGAAGGTCGAGATCGCGCTGGCCAAGGGCAAGAAGGAGTACGACAAGCGGCAGACGCTCCGGGAGAAGCAGGACACCCGCGAGACGAACCGGGCGATCTCGGCGATCCGCCGCAAGCAGCGGGGCACGGTTTAATCACCTGGCACGTGGTGGTCCACTTCGCGTACCATGGCGTCAGCGCCGCCCCCCGGGGTGGAGCACATTGTTAAAAAAACATGGGGATGATCGGTTTCGACAGCGGATGTCGATGCAGGGGAAGCGAGCCGAGGAAGCGGCAATGATCTCGCTAACCACATGTCGCAAACAATAATCGCCAACTCCAAGAGCGATAACTCCCGCTTCACCCTCGCTGCCTAATAACAGTGAGCTGAAGCCTCTGTGAGGAGCGTCAGCCCGGAAGTGGTCCCGGTCCGGATCCTGGCGTCAATGAGGGATCTAAACCTCTAGCCCCGGTCACGGGGGTTGGAGGGAAATCAAACAGTGACTGAGCCCGTCGGAGACTTGTCCGTGTGATCTCCGGGGCCGAGAAAAGCGCAGCGGACTGCGCTCGGAGAAGCCCTGCTTCTGCACCGTTGGACGCGGGTTCGATTCCCGCCATCTCCACTCATCCCATGTGGGCAAAGGCCCCTCGACCTGCGAAAACTTCGCGAGGTTGGGGGGTCTTCGTCATGTGGGAGCACGACGGGAGCACCACCCTTCAGGGAGCGTGACGGATGCGGTGGTGCGTCAGGTGCCCGGGTGTGGGGGCTGACCGTCGTTGGCGGTGAGGACCTCGATCCCGCAACGCGGCTTCTGAACGCCCCGTTTGATGCGAGCGTCCGCCGTCAGCAGGGGGACGCCCAGTGCCTCGGCGAGGGCGACGTATGTGGCGTCGTAGGCGGAGAGGCTGGCGTACAGCTTTCGGATCCGGGCGAGCAGCGGGCCGGTCTCGTGCCGCTGTACGCGCAGCCCCTGGTAGGTCTTGAAGTGCTCGTCGAGGCTCGTGGGGTCGATTTTGGCGCCGCGGGCCAAGCCCAGGAGAGCGGACGCGACCTCCGTGTCCAGGAGGTAGGGAGCGGCGAGAGTGTCTTCCTCGCCGATGCGCCGGCGGGCGGCGGCGCCACGGGAGCCCCTGTCCGTGAGGAACAGGACCAGGGCGGAGGAGTCCACGACGATCAACGGCCCGCCCTGCCCGCGTCGATGACGTCCAGGACGTCCTGGACGTCGATGTCGTCCGTGGCGTAGCGCTCGGCGCGGTCGGCCATTTCGGCGAGCGTGGGCTGGGTGGCGTCTTTGGTGACGAGGCTGAGCAGGTAACTCTGGAGGGACTGTCCGGCCTCGGCGGCTCGGACCTTTATGCGGCGCGCGATCTCATCGGGGACGTCCCGGATCGTGAATGCGGTCATGACTGCATTTTATCGTCAATGCAGTCACTTCACAGTCGCTCGACGGTGGGCGTCCAGGGTTCGATTCCCGCCATCTCCACTCATCCCATGTGGGCAAAGGCCCCGCAGCCTCTCGGCTGCGGGGCCTTCGTCATGTCCCCCGGGCGGGGGCGGCTGCTAGCAGAACGGGACCTTGTTGAGGTTCAGGGCGTAGCGCGCGGAGATCCAGCCACGGCCGTCGGCGAGCTTGTACCAGATCGAATTGCCTTCGACGTTCTGGCCGTTGACCTTGCACTGGAGCGCGACCACCGTGCCGGTCAGGGCCTTGCCCTTCTTCGCGTACTGCGTGCCGGGGCCGGAGCGGATGCCGAGGCCCTTGCCGGGGGCGACGATCTTGGCCTTCGGGGCCTTGGACGGCTTCGGCGGCTTCGGCTTGTCGTCGTGGTGGCCGCCGCACTTCTTGCAGCGGCCCGGCTTGCCCTTGTCGCCCTTGTCGCCCTTCGGTCCCTGAGGTCCGGCGGGTCCCTGGGGTCCGGCGGGACCTTGAGGTCCGGCGGGTCCCTGCGGGCCGGCGGGGCCTCCGGAGGGGCCCGTGTCGCCCTGCGGTCCCTGGGGTCCGGCGGGTCCC
This sequence comes from Streptomyces sp. NPDC048349, assembly GCF_040651925.1. Classification (NCBI taxonomy): domain Bacteria; kingdom Bacillati; phylum Actinomycetota; class Actinomycetes; order Kitasatosporales; family Streptomycetaceae; genus Streptomyces; species Streptomyces sp. NPDC048349. Next base: position 50,909 of record NZ_JBEZLA010000022.1, read on the forward strand.
TGGGGTCCGGCGGGTCCGGACGGGCCGGACGGGCCGCTGGAACCGGTCGCGCCCTGCGGTCCCTGAGGTCCGGCGGGGCCCTGCAGTCCGGCCGGTCCCTGCGGACCGGCGGGTCCGGCGGGACCGCTGGCGCCCGTGTCGCCCTTGGGGCCGGCGGGTCCCTGGGGGCCGGCGGGGCCTCCGGAGGGGCCCGTGTCGCCCTGCGGTCCCTGAGGTCCGGCGGGGCCCTGAGGTCCGGCGGGGCCCTGGGGGCCCTGGGGTCCGGCGGGGCCGGCGTCACCGCGGTCTCCCCGGTCGCCGCGGTCGCCCTTGGGACCGCGCTCACCCTGGTCGCCGCGGTCTCCCTTGTCCCCCTTGTCGCCCTTCTCGCCCTTGGGGCCGGGCTTCCCGGGCTTGCCGTCGTGGCCGGGGTGGCCGGGCTTGCCGTCGTGGCCGTCGTGGCCGTGGTGCCCGTCCTCGCCCCGGGGACCGGTCGGGCCGGTCACCGCGGTGGCCACGGCGAACAGGGCGGGCGCCTCGGCGCCGGTGGCCCACTCGCCGCCGTCCAGCGTCGTGCCCTCCGGGGCGTTCGCGTCCACCCGGACGGTGACGCCGAGCCGGGTCTGCTCGTTGGCGGGGAAGACGAAGCCCGCACGGGTCGCGGCCTCGCAGGTCAGCTGCCGGGCGTCGCGCGAGAGGGTGCACGGGGAGGCCGCGCGCCGGCCGTTCCAGTAGAAGCGGGCCTCGGGGAAGGTGGTCCGTTCCGGAGCCGTGATCCGGAAGGTGCCGCTGACGGCCCGCTCCGTCCCGTTGGCGGCGGCGATGAGGACGCGGCCCGTCCGGCCCGGAGCGATCGAGGGGACGTACGGCTGCGAGAACCGCAGGCCTGCCGAGTCGGCCAGGGCGGGTACGGCCGGTACGAGACAGGAGGCGGTGACGGCCGCGACGATCACGGCCGCCGAAACGGAGCGGTGAGCAGACAAGGATGTTCCTCCGCGAAGGGAAAAGCGCTGGGGGAAGGCACCCCCAGTTATTGCGGATCACGAGCTGCGGCGGCGCGTACCACGCGGGAACGATCACCCGCCCGCCGGATCAATCGCCCTGCCGACGCAGCCGCCACGGCGGCCGGCGCGGCCACGGCGGCCGCCGCGGGCAGCAGGTACGACGTCGTCGGCCCCAGGTGGTCGACCGTCAGGCCCGCTGTGGCTGAACCGGCCGCGATGCCCGCGAAGATGGCGGTGACGGCGAGGGTCATGCCCTCGTTCAGGCGGCCCGCGGGGGTCAGGGCGTGGACCCGGGACATCGCGGTGACCATCGTCGGGGCCGTCGCCATGCCGGCCAGGAGCAGGGCCCCGGCGAGCGCCGGCACCGAGCCGGCCGCCGCGGCGGCCCAGGGCAGGGCTATCAGGACGGCCAGGGCGCCCACGCAGGTCCGCAGGGTGCGGGGGCGCAGAATGCCGTAGAGCAGGCCCGCCACACAGGAGCCCGCCGCCTGCAGGGCCAGGACCAGGCCGGAGCCGGCCCCCAGCCCGGCGGCGTCGAGGTAGGCGATCGAGGTGACCTCCATCGACCCGAAGACCAGGCCCAGACAGCCGAAGAGGGCCAGGAGCGGAGCCAGGGCGCGCAGCGGCGAGCCGTGGCGGGGTGACGCCCCCGTCGCCGGGGGTTCCGTCGAGCGCTGGGCGGTGAAGACCAGCATGCCGGTGAGGAATAGGGCCGCACCGGCCAGGGTTCCGGCCTCGGGGAAGACGGCCGTGCAGAGGAAGGCCGCCAGCACCGGGCCGAGCAGGAAGCACAGTTCGTCGGCGGCCTGCTCGAAGGACATCGCCGTGTGGTGCGCGGCGGGGGAGTCGCGCAGCAGGTGGGTCCAGCGGGCCCGGGACATGCCCCCGATGTTGGGGGTGGTGGCGGTCGCCGCGTAGGAGGCGAACAGGGTCCAGGCCGGGGCCCCGGTCCGGACGCACACGATCAGCGAGAGGGAGCCGAGGGCCGCGACCAGGGTGGCGGGAACGGCGATCCGGGCCTGCCCGTACCGGTCGATCAGCCGGGCCGTCCAGGGGGCGGCCAGGGCGGTGGCGGCCAGTCCGGTCGCCGTGACGGCGCCGGCGAGGGCGTACGAACCGCGCTGGCCGGCGATCATCATGACCGCGCTGATCCCGAACATGCCCATGGGGAGCCGGGCGATGAGGTTCCCGGCGGTGAAGGCGCGGGTGCCGGGGAGGGCGAACAGGCGCCGGTACGGGCCGGGAGTGCGGCCCGGGCCGGGGGCCGGGGCCGGAGCAGGGGCCTGAGCAGGGGCAGCGGCAGGGGAGGGGGCGGCGAGGACGAGCGTGGCGCCGGAGACGGTCATGAGGGGCATGGCACCCACCCTCGGCCGGGCCCCGGTCCGGCGTCCAACACCTGTTCCGGGCCCATTCACCGCTTTCCGTTGTTAGTCTCCTGGGGTGAATCCCCGTGATGTGGACCCCCGGCTCCTGCGCGGGTTCGTCGCCGCCGCCGAAGAGCTGCACTTCACCCGCGCCGCCGCCCGCCTCTACATCGCCCAGCAGGCCCTCAGCCGCGATGTCCGCCGGCTCGAACAAGCCCTGGGGACAGGGCTGTTCGTCCGGACCACCCGCGCCGTCGAGCTGACCGCCGACGGGATGCGGCTGCTGCCGCTCGCCCGTCGGGTGCTGGCCGCGCACGAGCAGCTGGCCGCCGCCTTCACCGCCCCCCGCGCGCTCCTGGTCGACCTGAACACCGCCGGCCCCAGCACGGGCCGCCGGGTCCTGGAACGCGCCCGCGAACTGGCCCCGGACCTGGAGCTGATGGCCCGCTTCGAGAGCGGGCTCACCCACGCCGCCGCCGAGATCGCGGCCGGCCGGCTCGACGTCGCCTTCGGGTACGCCGACGGGCTGGCCCCGGCGCTGCGGACGCGCCTCGCGCAGGCGCCCGTACGGTACGAGCCGCTCGCGGTGGTGCTGCCCGAGGGCCACCCCCTGGCCGCGGAGGCCGCCGTACCGCTGGACGCGCTGGCCGGGGAGACGGTGTACGCGGGAGCCGGGAACCCGCGGACCCTGGAGTGGACGGAGCTCGCGCGCGAGCTGTTCGCCGGGCGCGGGATCGAGCTGGCGCCGCCCGCCCCCGTGGCCGTGGGGAAGGAGGAGTTCCGCCGGGTGATGACCAAGACCGGCAATCCGGTCCTGGCCACCGTGGACTTCCTCGACATGCCCGGCTGCGTGAAGCGCCCGCTGACCGACCCCGTGCCGCTGTCCCCGCTGTCGATGGTGTGGCGGCGGGGCTTCGACCACCCCGGTCTGGACGCCCTGCGCGCCGCGGCCGCCGCACTGGCCGCCGAGGGGGGATGGCTCGAACCGCCTGCCGGGAGCTGGGTCCCCGCCCGGCTCACACACGGCCCGGCCACCAGGTGAGAGCAAGGTTTCCCGCCGGTCATCCGGCGGGGACCGGGGCCGAAACGCGCCCTTCCTAGGGTCGTCACCACGGACGCGACAGCTGTGGAGGGCGTGTGATGACCGGTACGACCGCACCGCGCAAGGGGGGCCGCTGGATCGAGCGGTGGGATCCCGAGGACGAGACGTTCTGGCAGGAGACCGGCGAGCGGGTGGCCCGCCGCAACCTGGTCTACTCCGTGCTCTCCGAGCACATCGGGTTCTCGATCTGGACCCTGTGGTCCGTCATGGTCCTCTTCATGGGACCGCAGTACGGGATCGACCCGGCCGGGAAGTTCTTCCTCATCGGCACGGCGACCTTCGTCGGCGCGTTCGTCCGCGTGCCGTACACCTTCGCCGTCGCCCGCTTCGGCGGCCGGAACTGGACGGTCTTCAGCGCGCTGCTGCTGCTCGCGCCCACCGTGGCCGCGATGGTGGTCATGGAGCCCGGGACCTCGTACGGCACCTTCCTGGCCGTGGCCGCCCTCACGGGTGTCGGCGGCGGCAACTTCGCCTCGTCGATGACGAACATCAACGCCTTCTTCCCGTTGCGCAAGAAGGGCTGGGCGCTCGGGCTGAACGCCGGCGGCGGCAACATCGGCGTGCCGGTGGTGCAGCTGGCCGGACTGCTGGTCATCGCCACCGCCGGGGCCGGGCACCCGCGGTTCCTGCTGGGCGCCTACATCCCGCTGATCGTCGTCGCGGCGGCCCTGGCCGCCGCGCGGATGGACAACCTGGCGCCCGTGCGCAACGACACCGGAGCGGTCCGCGAAGCGGTCAAGGACGCGCACACCTGGATCATGGCGTTCCTCTACATCGGAACGTTCGGTTCCTTCATCGGATACAGCTTCGCCTTCGGACTGGTGCTCCAGACCCAGTTCGGGCGCACCCCGCTCCAGGCCGCCTCGCTGACCTTCATCGGACCGCTGCTCGGTTCGCTGATCCGGCCGGTCGGCGGCGCGCTCGCGGACCGGTTCGGCGGGGCGCGGATCACCCTGGGGACCTTCGTGGCGATGGCGGCGGCGACCGGCGTGGTGGTGTTCGCCTCACAGCGGCACTCGCTGGCGGTGTTCCTCGTCGGCTTCGTGGCGCTGTTCGTCCTGAGCGGGCTCGGCAACGGGTCGACGTACAAGATGATCCCGGGCATCTTCCAGGCCAAGGCACTGGCGCGGGGCATGAGCGGCGAGGCCGCGGCCGCCTACGGGCGGCGGCTCTCCGGCGCCTCCATGGGGCTGATCGGCGCGGTCGGCGCGCTCGGCGGGCTGGGCATCAACCTGGTCTTCCGGGAGGCGTTCCTCACCTCCGGGTCGGGAACGGCGGCCTTCGTCACCTTCCTCGCCTTCTACGCCCTGTGCTGCGCGGTGACCTGGGCGGTATACCTTCGCCGGCCGGCGGCCGCGGCGGTCCAGACGGCCGGGGTCGAGGCGAAACCCCAGCTCACGTCGGTGTAACCGGGGCGAAATACGGGTGAACCGAGTCCGACACGCCACCTTGGCAGGCTCGGTCCACCCGTACCGCCCCCCATGCACGTCACTAGGCAGGTCACGATGGACGACACCAAGACCGGCCCGCTCGCGGGCTTCACCGTCGGAGTCACCGCCGCCCGGCGGGCGGACGAGCTCATCGCCCTGCTGCGCCGGCGCGGGGCCTCCGTGCTGCACGCGCCCGCGCTGCGGATCGTCCCGCTGGCCGACGACAGCGAACTGCTCGCCGCCACCAAGGAACTGATCGGCTGCGCACCGGACGCGGTGGTGGCCACCACCGCGATCGGGTTCCGCGGCTGGATCGAGGCCGCCGACGGATGGGGGGTCGGCGAGGAGCTCCTGGAGCGGCTGCGGACCACCGAACTGCTGGCCCGCGGGCCGAAGGTGAAGGGCGCCATCCGCGCCGCCGGTCTGGTGGAGGCCTGGTCCCCCGAGTCGGAATCGCTCGCCGAGGTCCTGGAACGGCTGCTCGCGGCAGGGGTGGCCGGCCGGCGGATCGCCCTCCAGCTGCACGGGGAGCCGCTGCCGGGCTTCGTCGAGGCGCTGCGGGCCGGCGGGGCCGACGTGGTCGTGGTCCCGGTGTACCGGTGGATGGCGCCCGAGGACCTCGCCCCGCTGGACCGGTTGCTGGACGCGGTGGTGGGCGGGGCGGTGGACGCGGTCAGCTTCACCTCGGCCCCGGCGGCGGCCTCGCTGCTGTCCCGGGCCGAGGAGCGCGGCGTACGGGAACCCGTGCTGGCGGCGCTGCGGGGCGGGGTGCTGGCCGCGTGCGTGGGGCCGGTGACCGCGCTGCCGTTGCAGGCGCAGGGGGTGGACACCGTGCAGCCCGAGCGGTTCCGGCTGGGCCCGCTGGTGCAGCTGCTGTGCCAGGAGCTGCCGGGCCGGGCGCGGGTGCTGCCGGTGGGCGGGCACCGGCTGGAGATCCGCGGGCACGCGGTCCTGGTCGGCGAGGAGCTGCGGCCGGTCCCGCCTGCCGGGATGGCCCTGCTGCGGTCGCTGGCGCGGCGCCCGGGCTGGGTGGTGTCGCGGGCGGACCTGCTGCGGGCGCTGCCGGGGGCGGGGAGCGACGAGCACGCCGTGGAGACGGCGATGGCCCGCCTCAGGGTGGCGCTGGGGGCTCCCAAGATGATCCAGACCGTGGTCAAGCGGGGGTACCGGCTGTCGCTGGACGCGGGTGGAGAGGTCAAGTACGGGGACGCCCCGCAGGGTTGAGCCGGTGCGCGCGGGCCGCTAACGTGCCCGGATGATCATTGACGGGGTGGAGATGAGGGGCATCGCACTCGACGATGCCGCCCCTCTGGCCGAGGCCTTCGCGCGCAACCGGACCTCCATGGCCCCCTTCGAGCCGGTGCGGCCGGAGGCCTTCTACACGGAGCAGGGGCAGCGGGCCCGCATCGAGGGACTGCTCGCGGAGCGGGACGCGGGGCGGATGGTCCCGTACGTGTTCGCCGAGACGGCGACCGGTGCGGTCGTCGGCGCGATCAACCTAGGCTCGATCGCGCGCGGGCCGCTGTGCAGCGGGGGCGTGGGCTACTGGGTCGACCGGGCGTGGCACGGCAGGGGGCTGGCCACCGCGGCCGTGCAGGAGGTCTGCCGGGTCGCACGCGACGAGCTGGGCCTCCACCGGGTGGAGGCGGGCACCCTGCTCGACAACCCGGCGTCGCAGCGGGTGCTGGCCAAGGCGGGCTTCGAGCCGTACGGCGTCGCGCCGCGCTACCTCCACATCAACGGCGCGTGGCGCGACCACCGCCTGTTCCAGCGCCTCCTCCACGACGCACCCCCTAGCCGGGCGCAGCCGCCGAGCGCGGATGCGGCGCCGCACCGGAGGGACCGGTTCGGGGGCTTCCGCTGTGCAGCGGGGCGCGGCACTCTGGGGAGGCGCCCCACGACGCGAGGCGGTGACGGGCATGCGGTTCGACTCCGGACGGGTCTGCCTGGACCTGGTGGCCACCTACGCCCCTCAGGAGGGGATCCCGGACGGAGAAGAGCTGCGGCTGTGGCTCGCCGGGGCCGGGCTGGTGCCCGACCGGACGCCGCTCGCCCGGGTCGGCCCCGACTGGGCCGCCGCCTTCCGGTCCCTGCGGGCCGACGTGCACACCCTCGTACGGGCGGAATTGGACGGGGCCTCCCCCTCGCCCGAGACGGCCCGCGCCCTCGCCCGGGTCAACGCGCTGGCCGCCGGGCCACCCCCGGGCCTGTGTGCCGTACGGGACCAGGAGGGGCACCTCGTACGGCAGCTGTGCGGCGGAGTGGAGTGCGGGGCCCTGCTCGCGGCCGTGGCCCGGGACGCCGTCGAGCTGCTCACCGACCCCGGCGAACTGGCCCTGCTGCGGGCCTGCGAGGGCGAGGGCTGCACCCGGGTCTACCTGGACACCTCCCGCGGCCACCGGCGCCGCTGGTGCTCCAGCGAGCTGTGCGGCAACCGGGAACGCGTCGCCCGGCACCGCCGCCGCGTCCTGGCCGGGGGATCCGTGTAGGCGGCGCCCGGCCCGCGCGGGGGGACACGGCCCGGGGCGGTTCCGGAACGGGCGTGCGGACAGGGTGCCGGTTCGCGTACGGTTGACGGTCGCCCATGCACGTCAGAAGGGGGCCTTGGTGGCCGCGCAGAATGCCGCTGTCGACAGCACGGCGGATTCCGTCCGAGATCGGGAGATCGCGGTCGAGCAGACGCATCTCGACCGGGTGTACCGACGCCTCGAGGAGAAGATCCACGAGGCCGAGTTCCTGATGAACGACGCCGCCAAGCGCGGTCAGGTGGGCACCCCCGGTGCCCTCGCCGAGCGCGATGCGCAGGTCTTCCGGGCGGGCATCCACCTGAACCGGCTCAACAACGAGTTCGAGGACTTCCTCTTCGGCCGCATCGACCTGGTGCTCGGCAAGGACGGGGAGCGCGGCCCGGACGGCGCGTACACCTCGGTCGAGCCGGCCGACCACGCGATCCGTGAGGACCTCACCGCGGACATCGCCGAGACCCTGCACATCGGCCGCATCGGAGTCCTCGACTCCGACTACGCACCGCTGGTCATCGACTGGCGGGCCCCGGCGGCCGCCCCGTTCTACCGCTCCACGCCCAAGGACCCCGGCCGCGTCGTGCGCCGCCGCGTCATCCGGTCCAAGGGCCGCAAGGTGCTGGGCGTCGAGGACGACCTGATGCGCCCCGAGGTCACCGCCTTCCTGGACGGGCAGGAGCTCCCCGCCATCGGCGACGGCGCCCTGATGGCCGCGCTCGGCCGGGCCCGCACGCACTCGATGCGGGACATCGTCTCCTCCATCCAGGCCGAGCAGGACCTCGTCATCCGGGCCCCCGCCGCCTCCGTCGCCGAGGTCGCGGGCGGGCCCGGCACCGGCAAGACCGCCGTCGCCCTGCACCGCGCCGCCTACCTGCTCTACCAGGACCGCCGCCGCTACTCCGGCGGCATCCTGATCGTCTCCCCGACCCCGTTGCTCGTCGCCTACACCGAAGGCGTGCTGCCCTCCCTCGGCGAGGAGGGCCAGGTCGCCATCCGGGCCCTGGGCTCGCTGGTCGACGGCGCCGAGGCGACCACGTACGACGACCCGGCCGTGGCCCGGATCAAGGGCTCCTCGCGGATGCTCAGGGTGCTGCGCAAGGCCGTGCGCGGCGCCCTCGAGCTCGGCGGCGCCCCCGACCGGCTGCGCGTGGTGGCCTTCGGGCGGCGCCAGGAGCTGGAGGCCGACGAGCTGAACCGGATCCGGCAGAACGTGCTCGGCGGCACCGCGCCGGTGAACCTGCTGCGCCCGCGCGCCCGCAAGCTCCTGCTCGACGCCCTCTACGCGAGGTCCGGCCAGGCCGGCCGGCACAGCGACCCGGAGCTGGCCGCCGAGCTGCGCTCCGCGTTCGACGAGGACATCTCCACCGAGGACGCCTTCATCGACTTCCTGAACCGCTGGTGGCCCGAGCTCACCCCGCGCGCGGTGCTGGCCTCGATGGCTGACGAGCGCCGGCTCGGCCGCTGGTCGCGCCGGGAGCTGAACCCGCGCGAGGCCCGCCAGCTGGCGCGCTCGCTGCGCCGGCTGGGCCCCGACGGCAAGGGCCCCCTGTCGGTGCACGACGTGGCGCTGCTGGACGAGCTCCAGCAGCTGCTCGGCGCTCCCGCACGCCCCAAGCGCAAGCGGGAGATGGATCCGCTGGACCAGCTCAGCGGGCTGGAGGAGCTGATGCCGACCCGCGAGGAGACCCAGTGGGAGCGGGCCGAGCGGCTCGCGGCGGAACGCACCGAGTACGCGCACGTCATTGTGGACGAGGCGCAGGACCTGACGCCGATGCAGTGGCGGATGGTCGGCCGGCGGGGCCGCACGGGCACCTGGACGGTGGTCGGCGACCCGGCGCAGTCCTCGTGGACCGACCCGGACGAGGCGGCCGCGGCGCGCGACGAGGCCCTCGGCTCCCGGCCGCGCCGGCGGTTCACGCTGACGGTCAACTACCGCAACCCGGCGGAGGTCGCCGAGGTCGCCGCCCGGGTGCTGCGCCTGGCGATGCCCGGCATGGAGCCGCCGTCGGCGGTGCGCTCCACGGGCCTGGAGCCCCGGTTCACCGCCGCCGGGGACGACCTGGGCGGCGCCGTCCGGGAGGAGACCCGCAGGCTGCTGGAGCAGGTGGACGGCACCGTCGGCGTCGTCGTGGCCATGGACCGGCGCGCGGAGGCCGCGGGCTGGCTCGCCGACCTGGGCGAGCGGGCGGTGGCGCTCGGCAGCCTGGAGGCCAAGGGCCTGGAGTACGACGCCACCGTGGTCGTCTCCCCGGCGGAGATCGCCGACGAGTCCCCGGCGGGCCTGCGGGTGCTGTACGTGGCGCTGACGCGCGCGACGCAGCAGCTCACGGTGGTCTCGGCGGAGCGGGACCGGCCCGACGCGTCCGGAGTGCCCGAACTGCTCCGCCCGTAGGCCGTCCGGAGCGCGGACTGCTCCGCCGGTAGGCCGTCCGGAGCCCGCCTGCTCCGCCCGTAGGCCGTCCGGAGTGCCCGGACTGCTCCTCGGTAGGCCGCTGCGCGGGCTTTCCCGGCCCGTACGGCCGTATGGCCCGCGGCCAGGAGCGTGGTGGGCACAACCGGCCGCCGGGAGGGGGACCGCATTCGGCGATCCTTTGTTAGCCTGGTGAAGGCACCGACTCGATCCAAGCCCCCGGGCCCAACCTTCGTCGCTTAGAGCGACCACTTGCCGCGAGGCGAGCATGGCGGGTCGGTGTCATAGACGTGGCAGCACAGGTCCGCGCCCCTCACTCCGGTGGGGGGCGCGGACCTGTTTTGTATGACCCGCCCTTCCGCGCACCCCTGGTATCTCGTATGGTGGAAGTGTCTTTCCGGAATTTGTAGCTGGTTACCTTGTACCGGCTGGTAGGTGGGACGATCGGACAACAGGTCCCGCCGCGCCACCCGCTGTGTGCCCCGGGCCCTGTGTACAGCGAAAACCAGGGACAGAAGAGGAACACGGCCATGGCAACGGCGCCCAGCGTCTCGTATTCGATGACGGTCCGCCTGGAAGTGCCCGCGAGCGGAACCGCGGTCTCCCAGCTCACCACCGCCGTGGAGTCCTCCGGCGGCTCGGTCACCGGCCTCGACGTGACCGCCTCCGGCCACGAGAAGCTCCGCATCGACGTCACCATCGCCGCGACCTCCACCGCGCACGCGGACGAGATCGTCGAGAAGCTGCGCGGGATCGAGGGCGTCAGCCTCGGCAAGGTCTCCGACCGCACCTTCCTGATGCACCTCGGCGGCAAGATCGAGATGTCGTCCAAGCACCCCATCCGCAACCGTGACGACCTCTCGATGATCTACACCCCGGGCGTGGCCCGCGTGTGCACCGCGATCGCCGAGAACCCCGAGGACGCCCGCCGCCTCACCATCAAGCGCAACTCCGTCGCAGTCGTGACGGACGGCTCGGCCGTACTGGGCCTGGGCAACATCGGCCCGATGGCCGCGCTGCCCGTCATGGAGGGCAAGGCGGCCCTCTTCAAGCGCTTCGCCGGCATCGACGCCTGGCCGATCTGCCTCGACACCCAGGACACCGACAAGATCGTCGAGATCGTCCGCGCCATCGCCCCCGGCTTCGCGGGCATCAACCTGGAGGACATCTCCGCGCCGCGCTGCTTCGAGATCGAGGCCCGGCTGCGCGAGGCCCTGGACATCCCCGTCTTCCACGACGACCAGCACGGCACGGCGATCGTCGTGCTCGCCGCGCTCACCAACGCACTGCGCGTCGTGGGCAAGGCAGTTGGGGACGTCAAGGTGGTCATGTCGGGCGCCGGCGCGGCCGGTACCGCCATCCTCAAGCTGCTCCTCGCGGCCGGCGTCAAGAACGCCGTCAGCGCCGACATCCACGGTGTGGTGCACGCGGGCCGCCCCGACCTCGTCGACGCAGCCCCCGACTCCCCGCTGCGCTGGATCGCCGACAACACCAACCCCGAGGGCTACACGGGCACGCTGAAGGAGGCCGTGGTCGGCGCCGACGTCTTCATCGGCGTCTCCGCCCCGAACGTGCTCTCCGGCGAGGACGTGGCCGCGATGGCGGAAGGCGCGATCGTGTTCGCGCTCGCGAACCCGGACCCCGAGGTGGACCCGGCCGTCGCGCGTCAGACCGCCGCCGTCGTCGCCACCGGCCGCTCCGACTTCCCGAACCAGATCAACAACGTGCTGGTCTTCCCGGGCGTCTTCCGCGGCCTGCTGGACGCGCAGTCGCGGACGGTGAACACGGACATGATGCTGGCCGCCGCGACCGCCCTGGCGGACGTCGTCGGCGAGGACGAGCTGAACGCGAACTACATCATCCCGTCGGTGTTCAACGACAAGGTCGCCGGCGCCGTCGCCGGCGCCGTCCGCAAGGCCGCCACGGCGGTGTGACCGGGGCTGTGACCGCCCTCACGGGCGCCACGGTCCCGGCGCGTCGCGAGATGCGGGCCGTGTGGGGCGCCTCTAGGGTTGCGGGGATGCCCGCGAGGTCCGCGGTGCGCAGCAGCGTATGGGCGAGGGCGTGGACGGAGCGTCACCGCGGCGTGACTGTGGCGCTTTTCGTGTGACCCCGGCGGGTGCCGGATTGGCTTTCCCGCCGCTGGTGGGGGCAGGATGCGTAACCGGGCGAGAGGGTCTGACGTTCAGACCCGGGTCCGGGGACTGTCCGAGGGCCCTGGCAGCATCGGCTTCGATCTCACGCCTCTAAGGCAAGTTGAACACGGGAGTACAACATGAACCGCAGTGAGCTGGTGGCCGCTCTGTCCGAGCGCGCCGAGGTGACCCGCAAGGACGCCGACGCCGTTCTGGCCGCGCTCGCCGAGACCGTTGGCGAGATCGTCGCCAAGGGCGACGAGAAGGTCACCATCCCCGGCTTCCTGACCTTCGAGCGCACCCACCGTGCCGCTCGCACCGCGCGCAACCCGCAGACCGGCGACCCCATCCAGATCCCGGCCGGCTACAGCGTGAAGGTCTCCGCGGGCTCCAAGCTCAAGGAAGCCGCCAAGGGCAAGTAGTCCTGCCCCCGGCGCCGAAGGCCGCACAGGCCTTTGGAACGGCAGCAGTACGGCGAAGGGCGGCCACCCCGTCCGGGGTGGCCGCCCTTCGGCCGTTGCGGGGCCCGTGCCCGGCTCCCTGCGGTCCTGCCGCCCCTGCCACCCCTACCGGCGGTCCTTCCGCCCCTGTCGCCGCCGGCGCCCTGCCCGGCCCGTGGCCGTCCGGTGGGGCGTCGGCGGCGCCCGGGGGGCCTGCCGGGGGCCCAGGAGCCGTCCGAGGGGCCATGAGAAAGCCCCCCGGGGCCCTTGCGGGGCCCGCGGGGGGCTTTCTGACGGACCGACGGCCCGAGGGCAGCTACCGCTGCCGCCGTGCGCCGGCTCAGACGAGGTCGCCGCCCGGCAGCTCGACCTTCGCGCCGAGCTCCACGAGCTTCTCCATGAAGTTCTCGTAGCCGCGGTTGATCAGCTCGATGCCGTGGACCCGCGAGGTGCCCTCGGCCGCCAGCGCCGCGATCAGGTACGAGAACCCGCCGCGCAGGTCGGGGATGACCAGGTCCGCGCCCTGCAGCTTGGTGGGGCCGGAGACGACGGCCGAGTGCAGGAAGTTGCGCTGGCCGAAGCGGCAGGCCGAGCCGCCCAGGCACTCGCGGTACAGCTGGATGTGAGCACCCATCTGGCCCAGCGCCGAGGTGAAGCCGAGCCGGGACTCGTAGACCGTCTCGTGGACGATCGACAGGCCCGTGGCCTGCGTCAGGGCGACCACGAGCGGCTGCTGCCAGTCGGTCTGGAAGCCGGGGTGCACGTCCGTCTCCAGCGCGATGGCGTTGAGCGGACCGCCCGGGTGCCAGAAGCGGATGCCGTTGTCGTCGATCTCGAACGCCCCGCCGACCCGGCGGAAGGTGTTCAGGAAGGTCATCATCGAGCGCTGCTGGGCGCCGCGCACGTAGATGTTGCCGCCGGTCGCCAGGGCCGCAGACGCCCAGGAGGCGGCCTCCAGGCGGTCCGGGAGCGCCTTGTGGTTGTAGCCGCCGAGGCGGTCGACACCGGTGATCCTGATGGTCCGGTCGGTGTCCATGGAGATGATCGCGCCCATCTTCTGCAGTACGCAGATGAGGTCCTCGATCTCGGGCTCCACGGCGGCGTTGCTCAGCTCGGTGACGCCCTCGGCCAGTACGGCCGTCAGCAGCACCTGCTCGGTCGAGCCGACCGACGGGTAGGGCAGGCGGATCTTGCAGCCGCGCAGGCGCTGCGGGGCCTCCAGGTACTGGCCGCCCTCGCGCTTCTCGATGGTCGCGCCGAACTGGCGCAGCACGTCGAAGTGGAAGTCGATCGGCCGTCCGCCGATGTCGCAGCCGCCCAGGCCGGGGATGAAGGCGTGGCCGAGACGGTGCAGGAGGGGGCCGCAGAACAGGATCGGGATGCGCGACGAGCCCGCGTGGGCGTCGATGTCGGCGACGTTCGCGCTCTCGACGTGGGTCGGGTCGAGCACCAGCTCGCCCGGCTCCTCGCCGGGACGGACCGTCACCCCGTGCAGCTGGAGCAGCCCGCGCACGACCCGGACGTCACGGATGTCGGGAACGTTGCGCAGCCGGCTGGGTCCGCTGCCGAGCAGAGCGGCGACCATGGCCTTGGGCACGAGGTTCTTCGCACCGCGGACACGGATCTCGCCCTCGAGCGGGGTGCCGCCGTGGACAAGCAGTACATCGTCACTGACTGTGCCGGTCATGAATCTCGCGTTCCGGAGTGGGATGGGCAGGGGGCCAGGGAAAAGAGTAAGGGCCACCACCCCTTTGTTTGTATGGCTGACGCGGCCGTAGGACTGTCATGAATTCGGTACAACACCCTCCGTACCCACCACATGGCGGAGCGTTGCATTCCGCTCGCGCCGCCCGCGCGCCCCGCCTCCTGCTGCCGTGCGCCCTGAGCTGCGGACGACCCGATCTTCCCGCCCGCTCCCCGTAACGGGCGAATGTGCGGGATCATGGCGGCATGACCGAGGTGTCCTCCCTCACAGGGCGGCTGCTCGTGGCCACCCCAGCCCTCGCGGACCCGAATTTCGACCGCGCGGTGGTGCTGCTGCTCGACCACGACGAGCAGGGCTCGCTGGGCGTCGTCCTGAACCGGCCGACCCCCGTGGGCGTCGGCGACGTCCTGCTGCCGTGGGCCCCCCTGGCCGGCGACCCCGGTGTCGTCTTCCAGGGCGGTCCCGTCGCCCTGGACTCGGCCCTGGGGGTGGCCGTCATCCCCGGCGAGGAGGGCCCGCTCGGCTGGCGCCGGGTGCACGGCGCGATCGGGCTGGTGGACCTGGAGGCCCCGCCGGAACTGCTGGCCGCGGCCCTGGGTTCCCTGCGCATCTTCGCCGGCTATGCGGGCTGGGGCCCGGGCCAGCTGGAGGACGAGGTGGGCGAGGGCGCCTGGTACGTGGTGGAGTCGGAGCCCGGCGACGTGTCCTTCCCGGACCCCGAGCGGCTCTGGCGGGCGGTCCTGCGCCGCCAGCGCAGCGATCTCGCGATGGTGGCCACCTATCCGGACGACCCGTCGCTCAACTGACCAGCGCGGCGTTCAGTACCCTGGTTTTTATGAGCACTCTTGAGCCCGAGCGCGGGACTGGTACGGGGACCCTCGTAGAGCCGACGCCGCAGGTGTCCCACGGCGACGGCGACCACGAGCGCTTCGCCCACTACGTCCAGAAGGACAAGATCATGGCGAGCGCGCTCGACGGGACCCCCGTCGTCGCGCTCTGCGGCAAGGTCTGGGTGCCGGGCCGGGACCCGAAGAAGTACCCGGTCTGCCCCATGTGCAAGGAGATCTACGAGTCCATGGGCCCCGGCGGGGACAAGGACAAGGGCGGCAAGGACAAGTAGTCCGGCCTTCCCGCAGCAGGACCAGGGCCCCCGGGGTGCGCATCGGCGTACCCGGGGGCCTTCGGCGTACCCCGGGGGCCTTCGGCGTACTAGGGTCGGCGCGACGAGCACTCTGCGGAACGGGCGTTGCGCAGGGCGCAACAGGCTGCTGCGAAGGGCTGACGCATGGACCTGATCCCCGCACCCCGGCTCGCCGCATTCCATGAGCGCGGGCTCCGTTTCGGCTTCGGGCCCCAGCCCGTGCTCGCGGCGGGGCCGGGCGCCGAGGGCGCCGCGCGCCTGCTGCGCCGCGAACTCGGCGCGGCCACCGGCTGGAGCCTGCCGGCCGCCGGGCCGGGCGGCGGCGCCGAGATACGGATCGGGATCGGGCCGGCCGGGCGGGAGTTCGGGGAGGGGGAGGGGCCGGAGCCGGGGCTGGAGTCCGAGGCGTACGCACTCGTCGTCGACGCGACGGGCGTCGAGCTCACCGGCGGGGGCGAGGCCGGGCTGCTCTGGGGCATCCAGACGCTGCGTCAGCTCCTGGGGCCCGACGCCTACCGCAAGGCCCCGCTGCCCGGGCGAACCTGGAGCCTGCCGTACGCACGGATCGCGGACGCCCCCCGGTTCGGCTGGCGCGGGCTGATGCTCGACGTCGCCCGGCACTTCCTGCCCAAGGACGGCGTGCTGCGCTACATCGACCTGATCGCCGCGCACAAGCTCAACGTGCTGCACCTGCACCTGACGGACGATCAGGGCTGGCGGGTCGAGATCAAGCGCCACCCCCGGCTCACCGCGGTCGGTGCGTGGCGGGCGCGCAGCCGCCGGGGACACCGGGCCTCGCCGCTGTGGAACGAGACCCCGCACGGCGGCTATTACACCCACGACGACATCCGCGAGATCGTCGCGTACGCCGCCGAGCGGCACGTCCGCGTGGTCCCCGAGGTCGACGTACCGGGCCACTCGCAGGCCGCGATCGCCGCGTACCCGGAACTGGGCAACACGGACGTCGTCGACACCGCCGCGCTGGAGGTGTGGGACGACTGGGGGATCAGCGAGAACGTGCTCGCACCGACCGAGGCCGTCCTGAGGTTCTACGAGGGGGTCTTCGAGGAGCTGCTGGAGCTGTTCCCCGCCGAGGTCTCGCCCTTCGTCCACGTGGGCGGGGACGAGTGCCCCAAGGCGCAGTGGAAGGCCTCCGCGGCCGCACAGGAGCGCATCCGCGAGCTGGGCGTGGACGGGGAGGACGGGCTGCAGTCCTGGTTCATCCGGCACTTCGACACCTGGCTCGCCGAACGGGGGCGGCGGCTGATCGGGTGGGACGAGATCCTCGAGGGCGGGCTCGCGCCGGGCGCGGCCGTCTCCTCGTGGCGGGGGTACGGGGGCGGGGTCGCCGCCGCCGAGGCCGGGCACGACGTGGTCATGTGCCCCGAGCAGCAGGTGTACTTGGACCACCGGCAGGCGGCCGGAGCGGACGAGCCGACGCCCATCGGGTACGTGCGCTCCCTGGAGGACGTGTACCGGTTCGAGCCGATTCCGCCGAAGTTGTCGGCGGAGGCGGCCGCCCGGGTGCTCGGCGCCCAGGCCAACGTGTGGACCGAGGTGACGGAAGACCAAGGGCGCGTGGACTACCAGGTGTTCCCGCGCCTCGCGGCCTTCGCCGAGGTGGTCTGGTCCCGGCAGCCCGCGCCGGAGGAACGGGACTTCGCCGCCTTCGAGGCGCGGATGGCGGCGCACTACGCGCGCCTGGACGCCCTCGGGGTCGGTTACCGGCCACCGGCCGGGCCGCTGCCGTGGCAGCGGCGCCCGGGGGTGCTCGGGCGGCCGATCGAGGGAGCGCCCCCGAACGTGTGACAACGGGAACCGGAACTCTGGCTGGATTTCTGGTGATACGGGGAAAATCGGGCGATCGGGCGATCGGGCGATCGGCCGGAGGGGGGCGGGTCCCGGCTGTGCCGGGGCCGCGGGCGGCCGGAGCGGGCCGCCGGGGCGGGGGCGCCCGGCCCACCCTCGCGCCGGGCGTGCGGGAAGATGTGCCAGAGTTGCCACCTCCCGGCGGTGAGCACGTACCGTACGGCGGACAGGCGTGAGCGCCGGGACCGGGACATCGGGAAGGGGCAGCTGGGTTGACCACGCACGCACCGCAGGCGGCGCAGTCCGTGACGCTGCCGGCCTCGCTCGACGAGGCCGTGGCGGCACTCACCGCCATGCCCGCCGCCGTGCCCGTCGCGGGCGGCACCGACCTCAT
Organism: Streptomyces sp. NPDC048349; assembly: GCF_040651925.1. NCBI lineage: Bacteria > Bacillati > Actinomycetota > Actinomycetes > Kitasatosporales > Streptomycetaceae > Streptomyces > Streptomyces sp. NPDC048349. The sequence continues at coordinate 68,344 of NZ_JBEZLA010000022.1, forward strand.
GGCCGCCGTCAACGCCGGGCAGCTGCGGCCCGCCGCACTGGTGGGCCTGGGGCGGATCAACGAGATCCGCGGCTGGCAGTACCAGGACGGCCACGCGCTGCTCGGAGCGGGACTGACCCACGCGCGGATGGGACGGCCGGATTTCGCCGCCCTGATCCCCGCACTGGCGGCCGCCGCCCGCGCCGCGGGACCCCCGCAGATCCGCAACGCCGGCACCCTCGGCGGCAACATCGCCTCGGCCGCGCCGACGGGCGACGCCCTGCCCGTGCTGGCCGCGCTGGAGGCCGTACTCGTCGTCGTCGGCCCGGCCGGATCGCGCGAGGTCCCCGTGTCGCACCTGCTGGCCGGCCGCGAGATGCTGCGGCCCGGCGAGCTGATCGGCTTCGTCCGGGTGCCGCTGCTGCACGCGCCGCAGGTGTTCCTGAAGGCCACGGGACGCACGGGCCCGGGGCGCGCGGTGGCGTCCGTGGGGCTGGTGCTGGACCCCGCCCGCCGGGGTGTGCGCTGCGCGATCGGGGCGGTCGCCCCGATGCCGCTGCGCCCGCTGGAGGCCGAGCAGTGGGTGGCCTCGCTGATCGACTGGGACGGGGAGCGGAACCTGGCCCCCGAGGCACTGGAGGCCTTCGGCGAGTACGTCGCGGCCGCCTGCGTGCCCGACCAGGGGGAACCGGTGGCCCCCGGTGTACTGCATCTGCGGCGGACGGTGGCCGTGCTGGCACGCAGGGCCCTGGGGAGGGCGCTGAGCTCATGAGCGGGAACGAGAACGAGAACGTGACCCAGGGGAACGGTACGGCGAGCTGGGGCTGGGAGCCGGTGCCGCAGGGCGGCGAGTACGACTCCGACGCGACGGCCTTCGTGAAGCTGCCGCAGGACATGCTGGACGCGCTGGGGACCGGCGAGCCCCTCGCCGCGCCCGGGCACGGGTACGTGCCGCCGCCGATGATCGTGCCGCTCGGCTCGGCCAGCACCGACCCGGCGGCCACGGGCACGTGGACGATTCCGGTGCAGTGGCCGGAGGCGGGGGCCTCGGCGGCCGCGGCTTCCCCGGCCGCCCCCTCCCCGGCCCCCGTCGGCGGACCGATCCCGGCGTCCATCCCGATCCCGGCCTCGGTGGCCGCGGCGTTCGCCGAGGCGGAGCCGCAGGCGCAGGCACCCTCGCAGGTGCCCCCGCAGCAGGAGCCGGAGTCGGATCCGGGGGCGACGGCGGAGTGGCGGTTCCCCGACGAGGCCTCGTCGACCGGGCAGTGGTCCGCCGACTGGAGCCAGGCCCCGGCGACGCTGCCGGGCGGCGCCGCGGCGCCGTGGGCGGACCACCCCGACTACACGGCGCAGCAGCCGGAGCCGCAGCAGTCGCAGCCCGGGACGCTGCCCGGGACGGACGAAGCCGTGGCTTCGGCGGCGGCCGCCGGGCGGCTGCTCGGCGGGCCCGGGGTCGGCTCCGCGCCGCTGCGCGGGCCGCGCGTGCTGGGCGGCCCCGGCGTGGGGACCCCGCTCCCGGAGACCGGGCTTCCGCAGACGGGCGAGCCGGCGCACCCGGCCGCGCATGACATCGCAGCCCCCCATGACGTGGAGGCCGCGCACGACATCGACGCCGCGCACGACATCGAGGCCGCGCACGGCACCGCGGCGATGCCGGTCGAGGAGGAACGGCCGCACCCGGTGGCTCCGGGAGGCCTGGACCTGTTCGGCGGGGTGAGGGTCGGGGCGCAGCCCCAGCCCGAAGCCGTGGCGGAGCCGGTTCCCGAGAGCGAGGCCAGGGTCGGGGCCGAGGCCGGGGCCGGGGCGGAGGCCGGAGCGGAGGCCGGGCCCGGGGCTGCGGCCGGGGCGGAGACGTTCGCGGAGCAGTCCGTGGACCGGTCCGCGGAGCAGTCGCCGGAGGCGCCGGCGGAGGCGTCGGCCGAGCAGTCCGCGGCGCTGTCGGCGGAGCAGTCCGCCGGGCTGTCGGCGGAGCCTGGGGGTACGGACGGGCACGGTTTTGCCGGGGTCGGGCCCGGACCGGCCGGGATTCCGGCCGGGGCCACGCCGACCGGGGACACCGCCGACATCGCTGTGGCACCGCCGGCCGAGGACACCTCCGAGGGTTTCCCGACCGGGGTGCCGACGTACCAGGAAGAAACGGCGACAGCCGGGGCCGTCGCCCATCACGAGCACCCGCAGGCCTCCTACGTCCTGCGCGTCAACGGCGCGGACCGTCCCGTGACCGGCGCCTGGATCGGCGAGTCCCTCCTGTACGTGCTGCGCGAGCGCCTCGGCCTGGCCGGCGCCAAGGACGGCTGTTCGCAGGGCGAATGCGGCGCCTGCGCCGTGCAGGTCGACGGCAGGCTCGTCGCCTCCTGCCTGGTGCCGGCCGCGACGGCCGCGGGCAGCGAGGTCCGCACCGTCGAAGGGCTCGCGACGAACGGGGAACTCTCGGACGTCCAGCAGGCGTTGTGCAGGTCGGGTGCGGTGCAGTGCGGGTTCTGCGTGCCGGGCATGGCCATGACGATCCACGACCTGCTGGAGGGCAACCACGCGCCCAGCGAGCTGGAGACGCGTCAGGCTCTGTGCGGCAACCTCTGCCGCTGCTCCGGGTACGCGGGGGTCATCGACGCCGTGCGCGAGGTCGTGGCCGGGCGCGAGGCGGCGGCGGCCGAAGGGGCACACGCCCAGGCCCTGGGAGGCCATGCCCAGGCCCAGGCTCAGGGTGGCCAGGCCCAGGGGTCGGTGCCGCCGGGGGCGCGCATTCCGCACCAGGCAGCGCCCGGCGAGGGCGGCATCCACCACGGAGGGACGGCGTGAGCGGGCAGGACGCGGCGACGGCGACGACAACGGTGAACACCACGGTCACGGCCCTGGGGCCGGAGGCCGGAGCCACAGCGTCCGCGCAGCGCGCACCGAGCGGGATCGGAGCATCCGTCCCGGCCGCCGACACCCGCGCCAAGAGCGAGGGCACCTTCCCCTACGCCGCCGACCTGTGGGCCGAAGGCCTGCTGTGGGCCGCCGTACTGCGTTCCCCGCACGCCCACGCCCGGATCCTCTCCATCGACACCTCGGCCGCCGCCGAGATGCCCGGCGTGCGCGCCGTCGTCACCCACGCCGACGTCCCCGGCGCCACGACGCACGGCCGCCGGATCGCCGACCGGCCGGTCTTCGCGCACGACGTCGTACGCCACCACGGCGAGCCCATCGCCGCCGTCGCCGCCGACCACCCGGACACCGCCCGTCTCGCGGCGGCCGCGATCGCCGTCGAGTACGAGCTCCTCGAGCCGGTCACCGACCCCGAGCAGTCCTTCGGGGCCCCCGCCCTGCACCCCGACGGCAACCTGATCCGCCACATCCCGCTCCGCTACGGCGACCCGGAGGCCACCGGCGAGGTCGTCGTGGAGGGCCTGTATCGGATCGGCCGCCAGGACCCCGCCCCCATCGGCGCCGAGGCCGGGCTGGCCGTGCCGCGGCCCGACGGCGGCGTCGAGCTGTACACCGCCTCCACCGACCCGCACTCCGACCGCGACCTGGCGGCCGCCTGCTTCGGCCTGGACCCGGACCGCGTGCGCGTGGTCGTCACCGGAGTCCCGGGCGCGACGGCCGACCGCGAGGACGCCGCCTTCCAGCTCCCCCTCGGCCTCCTGGCCCTGCGCACCGGCTGCCCGGTCAAGCTGGCCGCCACCCGCGAGGAGTCCTTCCTCGGCCACACCCACCGGCACCCGACCCTGCTGCGCTACCGCCACCACGCGGACGCGGAGGGCCGCCTGGTCAAGGTCGAGGCCCAGATCCTGATGGACGCGGGCGCGTACGCCGACGCGTCCTCGGAGTCCCTGGCGGCGGCGGTGGCCTTCGCCTGCGGCCCGTACGTCGTTCCGCACGCCTTCGTGGAAGGCTGGGCGGTCCGCACCAACAACCCGCCGTCGGGCCACGTCCGGGGCGAAGGGGCGCTCCAGGTCTGCGCCGCGTACGAGGGCCAGATGGACAAGCTCGCCGCCGCCCTCGGCATCGACGGCGCGGAACTGCGGCTGCGCAACGTCCTGGCGACGGGCGATCTGCTCCCGACGGGCCAGACGGTGACCTGCCCCGCGCCCGTGGCGGAACTCGTGCGCGCGGTACGGGACTTCGAGCTGCCCGCCCTCCCGAAGGACACCCCGGAGGACGAGTGGCTGTTGCCGGGCGGCCCGGAGGGCGCGGGCGAGCCGGGCGCGGTGCGGCGCGGGGTCGGGTACGGCGTCGGCATGGTGCACATGCTGGGTGCGGAGGGCGCCGACGAGGTCTCCACGGCCACCGTGAAGGTGGTCAACGGGGCCGCGACGGTCATCTGCGCGGCGGTCGACACCGGACAGGGCTTCGCCACGCTGGCCCGTCAGATCGTCCAGGAGGTCCTGGGCGTCGACGAGGTGACGACGGCGCCGGTGGACACCGACCAGCCGCCGGCGGGTCCGGCGGCGCACGGCCGCCACACGTGGGTGTCGGGCGGCGCGGTGGAGCGTGCGGCCAAGATGGTCCGCACGCAGCTCCTCCAGCCCATGGCGCACAAACTCGGCATGTCCACGGAGCTCCTCCAGATCGCGGATGGCCGGATCACGTCGTACGACGGCGCCTTCTCGATGACGGTCGCGGAGGCCATGGAAGGCAAGGAACTCTGGGCGACGGCCCAGTGCCGCCCCCACCCGACCGAACCGCTGGACGCGGACGGCCAGGGCGACGCCTTCGTCGGCCTCGCGTTCTGCGCGATCCGCGCGGTGGTGGACGTGGACATCGAACTGGGCTCGGTACGGGTCGTGGAACTGGCGGTGGCCCAGGACGTGGGCCGCATCCTCAACCCCCGCCAGCTGGAAGCCCGTATCGAGGCGGGCGTCACGCAGGGCGTGGGCGCGGCGCTGACGGAGAACCTCCGCACGGTCTCGGGCCTGGTCCGCCACCCGGACCTGACGGGCTACGCCCTGCCGACCGCCCTGGACGCCCCGGTGGTCCGGATCGTCAAACTGGTCGAGGAACGGGACGTGGTGGCGCCCTTCGGCGCGAAGGCGGCCAGCGCGATCCCCGTGGTGACGGCGCCCGCGGCGGTGGCCTCGGCGGTCCGGGCGGCCACGGGCCGTCCGGTGAACAGGCTCCCGATCCGGCCATCGGCGGCGGTCGCGGCGCCCAACTCGTGACCGTGTGACCCGCATTGCACCTGCAACCTCGAAGTTGGGGCTGTCGGTGCTGATCGCTACAGTGACGGGTGAGATGGCGTACGCGCGCGTGCGAACCGTGTGTGCGAACGGGGACGGGGAGTCGGGGAGGCCAGCGTGGCAGTGGAGAGCGAGCCGGGTCTGTTGGGGCAGGGCCTTGCGCCCGGGCTGGCGGACGCGATCATGGCGCAGGCGGCGGCCCTGTCGGTCGAGTACGACTCGATGAAGGAGTACAAGAGCCTGGTCGACGGCCTCCTGACGTCCCTGGAGGACTCCCAGGCGGACCACGGAAAGCTGGCCCACGGCACCCTCCCGGCGGGCTCGCTGGGCACGGGCTTCCCGGAGGCCGACGGCCTCTACAAGTCGTACAACACGGTCCACGAGGAGCTGCAGAAGCTGTCGAAGGGCCTGGCCGGCCAGATCGAGGCCCTGGGCATCGCGATCCTGACGGCGGGCAAGGGCTTCGGCGAGGTGGACGAGGAGACCAAGCGCCGGATGGCGGCCATCGCGAAGGAAGCCCAGGAGAACTACGTCGCGAAGCGCGACCCGTACGCGGACAAGGCGGGCGCCGGCGGCGCCGGTGACGCCCCGCCGGCGACCTCCACGCCGCCGAACAACCCGAGTACGAACGGCGGCACGAGGCGGGGCGGTCAGGTCTGATGGCGACGAACTTCGAGGGTTACTCGCACGCGCAACTGGCCGCGATGGTCGCCTCGCTCGACCCGAAGACGGTGTCGCAGCGCGGCACGCAGCTCACCGAGGCCGCCAAGGCCATCAAGGAGATCGGCCAGAAGCTCAAGGACCACAAGGTCAAGGGCTGGGAGGGCGAAGCGGCCACCGCCTTCCAGGAGTGGGTGAACCGCGCGGGCAGCGCGACGCTGGTCCTGGCGGACTTCAGCGCGACGGGCGGCCACTGGATGACGCTGGCGGCCCAGACCATGTCCGAGATCCACATGCCGAAGTACGACGCGGGGGCCGAGGCGGAGCTGAAGGAAAACCTCGAGATCTCGCGCAAGCACCACAACGACCCGGACGCGAAGCAGCTGGGGCAGGAGGCGTGGTCGAAGCTGAGCGGGGACCATGCGCGGGCGGTGGATGCGCTGACGAAGCTTTCGCAGTCTTATGCGTTGTCCAAGACGGAGATGGACAAGGCGACGATTCCGACGTTTCCGAAGCCGCCTGAGGTGTTCGTGCCAGACCGCACCCACGACGGAACCGCAATGGACCGCCCGGGCGTAGGTTCCGGACAAGTGGGCTCTCCGGGAAGCTCTTCGTATATGTCGTCGTCACCCGGTGGCGGCGGTGCCGGTAGCGACCCGGGCTGGGTGCCCGGGCACCCAGCGAGGTCCGAGAACACACTCCCGCCGACGGCGCCCGGGCTGGTGACCCCGGACCGTGACGTGGACGTGGACCTGGACACCGTCGCGACGCTCCCGAACCCGACGACGCCTCCGCTGACGACGCCGCCTGTGGGGCCGTTGCCCACGGGTCCCACCGGTCCCGCACCTGTCGCCATCGTCCCGCCTGTACCCATGCCGCCGGTCGGCGGAATGAAGACGATCCCCGGCATTGGTCCTATCGGCCCGGTCGGCGCCGTCCCCGGTACGAGTGGGCCCTTGGGCAAGATCGGCCTGCCGCCGCGCGACACCGGCATCATGGGCGGTCGTCCGGTGACGTCCCCGGGCCCCAGCTCAGGGATCCCTCGCGGCACGGTCATCGGCACGGAAGCCGGGCACGCCGGCCGTCCTGTGAACGGCATGATGGGTGGTGGCCTGGGTGGTGCCCATGCGGGCGTGAGTGGACCCGTAGGCGGCCGTCGGCTGGCCACGGAGCCGGGAGGTATCGTCGGCGGGCGCCAGCCTGCGACAGCTGGTCGTGCGACGCCGTTCACCCAGGGCGGCTCGGGCCTCGTCCGGAACCACGCCGGCGGCGTCGGCGCAGGGGCGCATGCTCCGGGCAGCCGACGCGATGACCAGAGGGGCGAACGCCCCGACTACCTGGCCGAGGACGAAGAGACCTGGCAGGGCAACCGTCGTGTTGTCCCGCCGGTGATCGACTGAGCAGAACGGACGTTGTACGGGATGCGCATGCGTAAGACGACCTCGGCTCTGGTCGGACTGCTGCTGGCCGGGGTCGCCGCGACTCCGGCCCACGCGGAGACGATTCGATCGCAGCAATGGCATCTCGACGCCATGAAGGCCGACGACATCTGGAAGATCAGCACCGGGAAAGGGGTCACCGTCGCGGTGATCGACAGCGGTGTCGACCGCATCCCGGAGCTCGAGGGGCAGGTCCTTCCCGGCGCGGCGTTTCCTCCTGGCTCTGCCGAAGGCGGCCGGGACAACGACTACGACGGTCACGGCACGGGCATTTCCGCGATGATCGCCGCTACCGGTAAGCACCCGAGCGGGGACGGCGCCCACGGGCTTGCACCCGGTGCCAAGATTCTGCCCATCCGAGTGCCTGACGTACTGGAGCCTGCGAAGGCACCGTCCATGGTCGCGGCCATTCGGTACGCGGCCGACTCGGAAGCGAAGATCATCAACATTTCCAAGGCGATCAGTGGTAAGCCTGAAGATGATCGAGACCGTGCTGAAGCCGTCAAGTATGCGCTTTCCAAAGGAAAGCTGATCTTCGCTGGCGCAGGCAACGGTGGGAACAGGACGGTTATGTACCCGGCCGCAACCCCCGGCGTAGTGGGTGTCGCAGCAGTAGACGCCCAGGGAGAGCCCACTAAAGAGTCACAGCAGGGCGCGTTCATCGACATGGCGGCCCCGGGTATCGACATCGTGTCTGCCTGTAAGGGCAAGACAGGCCTGTGCAAAACACACGGCACAAGTGACGCCACCGCCCTCGCCTCCGCCTCCGCCGCCCTCCTCTGGTCCGCGCACCCCGACTGGACCAACAACCAAGTACTCCGCGTCCTCCTGAACACCGCCGGGAAGCCCGTCGACGGCTCCCAGCGCAACGACTTCGTCGGCTACGGCGTCGTCCGCCCCCGCATCGCCGTGCCGACCCCCGGCGACCCCGGCCCGGCGAACGAGTTCCCGCTGCCCGACCTGGCGGCTGCGGAGGCGGCGGCCAAGTCCCCCTCGGCCCCTGCGGACGGCAAGGCCCCCGACGCGCCGGCTTCGCCCAAGCCGGCGGCGCAGGCCGAGGAACAGGAGGAGCGCAGCCTCCTCCCCTGGATCGGACTCGGGCTGGGAGCCTGCCTGCTGATCGGCGGGGCCGTCACGGCCGTCGTCGTACGCCGTAACCGCTAGCTGCTGCCGCTGACCGTGACCGCTGACCGCTGACCGGACCTGACGAGGGAGTTCACCCGATGTCGTTCGACGAGGAATGGTCGGCGGCACGCGCCACGGCCGCCGCCAACGTCTCCATGCGGCTCAACCAGGTCCCCGCCGATCCGGGCGGAGGCGGGAGCGGCGGCCTCGATCTCAACCAGGACCACATCGGCGCCATCGGATCCGAGGCGTACAAGCTGCACTCCCGCCTGCAGACGGACGGCAAGCACGCCGCGGCCTCCACCGCCGAAGCCGCGGGCGCGCTCACGAAGGAGAACTTCGCCAGCGGGGCGGCGCTGCTCAAGGTGAACACCCTCTGGGAGAGCCAGGTGAAGACTCTCGTGGCCGCCTGCGCGACCATCTCCAACGGGCTGAACTACTCCCTCTCCTCCCATGCCAAGGACGAGGAGCAACTCCGCGCGGACTTCACCGCGTCCGCGCTCAACTCATACCTCAAGTAGGCGCCCGCATGCTGACGTACGAGAACGTGATGAACGCCCCGCTGGACAAGCTCCAGACGGCCGTCACCGACTGGAAGGCGATGGTCGACAAGCTCGACGAACTCGCCGAGGCGGCCCGCAACGGCATGAAGACGAAAGCCGACAAGGCGGAGTGGAACGGGGTCACCGCCGGTGTCGGCCGGGAGTTCGTCGCCAAGACGGCGAAGGAGTTCGAGGACGCGGCCAAAGAGGCCAAGGGCATTCACAAGGCGCTGACCGAGGGCCTCACCGTCTTCAGGGCGTCCAAGGAGCAGCTGAAGAAGATCTCCTCAGAGGACGCACCCGCCGCGGGTTTCCGGGTCGATGCCTCCGGACGGGTCTCTGAGCTTCCCCTGGCCACCGAGGGCGAGCGGAACGCTGCCCGGCATGACCCCGACTACCAGCAGAACCTACGTGAGAACCGGGGCCTGTGGCAGCAGAAGATCGACGCGATCGTCGACAACTGTGACGACACCGACCAGTCTCTGTCCCGCATGCTCGGTGCCAACCTCACGGACGCGCACGACTTCAGCGGTCCGAAGTACACCAGCCTCGACGCGGAACAGGCCGGACGCGCCGCCGACCTCGCCAAGAAAGGGCGCGACCTCAAGCACGACGAACTCGTCGAACTCAACGAGCTGCTCGCGGATAATGCCAAGGTCCCGGAGTTCTCCAAGAACTTCTACGAGACGCTCGGTCCCAAGGGGGCGCTCGAGTTCTTCGGGTACATGTCCACCGACACGTACGACTACTCGAAGCTGGACGAGCAGCGCCTCAAGGACGTCCAGGAGCTCCAGAAGAACCTGGGCCTCAATCTGGCCACCGCCACCAGTTCCAAGAGCGAGCCGCACCTGCCGGACAGTTTCGCGCAGGAGCTGCGCAAGCTGGGAACCCAGCACATCCCGCTCGCGAAGTACGACCAGAACCCGCCGTACGGATACCAGCTGCTCGGCGGCATCATGCGGTACGGCAACTACGACCCCAAGTTCCTGGTCCCCATCGCCGAGCACGCCACCCAGATCCACGCCAAGGATCCCGACTTCTTCAACTCGACACGGCACCTCAACGGCTACGGCAAGAACCTGTTCAACCCGTCCGGGGTCAACGGCGCTGGCTACGACCCGGTGGTCAGCTTCCTGGAGGCGATGGGGCACAGCCCGGAGGCGGCGGCTCGGTTCTTCGATCCGGAGCGCCATCCGCAGGCGTACAACCAGGACGGGACCGTCAAGACGGGCGAGGCGAACCTGGGCAAGGACGCCGACGGCAAGGTGATCACCAACTACCTCGACTTCTTCGGCAACGAGAAGTACGACTACACGATCGACATGGAAGGCACGAACTTCGATGACCTGAAGAAGGTCGAGAAGTACATGCCGGATGCCCTGGGCCACGCACTGGAGGCCGCGACCCTCGGCCACGCCTGGGACGATGCCAAGCCGGAGCTCAACCGGACCGAAGCAGGAGCTCGGGTGATGGAGGCGGCCGCCCTGAAGTACGGAGGCGACGCCGGACTGCTTCACCATCAGGACGTGCTCGCGGACAGTCTGGGCAATATGACCGCTGGGTACATCGACGACGTCAACAGGGCTTTGACTACGGATCCGGCCAACAGCGTCTTCAACCCGGTTGCCGGGGACAAGCAGGCGCATGTGGACTTCAAGCGCGAAAGCGCCCGGGACCTGTTGGCCGCCCTCGGCCAGCATCCAGATGCCTACGCCACCGTCTCCGCCGCGGAACGTGTCTACTCCGCGACCGTCCTGGAGAGCCGGGGCGAACACAACGGCACGATCGACGAGGGACGCGCCCGGGCGACGATCCGTACCACCGCCGAGGTGCAGGGCATCCTCGACGAGTCCAGGGCCGAACAGGTCCGGGCGGTGGGCGAGAAGATGCACGAGAAGTACGAGAAGGCACACGAACAGCGGTCCGCGTGGGTCGAGTTCGGCACGACGGCGGCCATCGCGGCCGGTGTGGCCTTCCTGCCCGCGACAGCGGCCGCGGCCGGCGCGGCGGCGATCCTCGTCCCCTTGGCCGTGGATGTGGGTAGCGGTGGGGTGGAACAGGCTGCCTCTCAGGTCATCGGAGAGTGGTCCGACGAGGCCGTCGAGAAGCACAAGGACAAGCAGGACGGCGAGACGCACGTCAGCAACAAGGCCATGTTCCAGGCTGGCGAGCACAGTGCCGAGGCCCCGATGCTGGCCTTCATGAAGCGCCACAACATCGACTCGAACAGTGATTTCGGAAATGACCTCACCGAGTCGATGCGCATCGGATACGAGTCCGGCAACTCCATCGCCCGCCAAAAGGGCCACGAGGGGCAGACAGAGGGCATCAAGTGAACCGCTTCCGTACGCCGCGCCTGCTCGCGGGGCCCGCCGTCGGCTTGGTGGTCCTCGGTGCGGCGGCCGCAGGCTGCTCCGCCGACGAGCGTGACCAGCCTCCACCGGCCGCGACCCCGCAGGTGCTTTCCGTCGCCGACGTCTGCGCGGGACTCTTCTCTGACGAGGGCGGCAAAGGAGTGGAGAGGGTTCTGGAGTCCACCCGGTTCCTTGTGCGGGCCGAGGAGAGGAACCCGGACGTGCGGGCGGTGGCCAAGGCGATGGAGGATGCCTACAGGTCCGGCAGGAATATCCAGAACATGCCCCAACCGGTCTGCGAGGCCGCCGGGGAGACCAAGGACAGCGGGTTCATACCCTCGCTCCGCATCATGTTCACGGCGTACAGCAAGCACGCCGGGGAACCGCCGGACTTCCCGGGCGTGAGCGACAGTGGGGTGAAAGTGTCGACGCGGCAGAAGGCGAACCAACTCGCGTTCGACTGCGTCAGCTCCCGCGTCGGTTCCACGCAGGACGTCCCACTGCGGATCAGGGTCGATTTTCAGGAGCGCTGGGACGAAAGCAAGGGCGCGGCCGCCCTGAGCCGGGACTACATGGCCGTCACTCACTCGGCGGCCCTCGCAGTCGCCAAGGAACTCGGGTGCGCGAACGACGGCGGGCTCCCCGCTCGGGCGGACGGGCTGCCGCAGCCTGAGGATCGCCCCTGACCTGGAGGGGCGGGCGGCGACCCGGCTGGGAGGACGCGCTGCCCGCGCCCAAGCACGGCGAAGGCCGCTCAGGGCTCCTGAGCGGCCTTCCGTGGAAGCCGTGACCGGAATCGAACCGGCGTAACTCGCTTTGCAGGCGAGTCCCTCAACCACTCGGGCACACGGCTGTGGGGTGGTGATGTGGATGACCGTACGGGCCCCCACCGGGTGGGGGAAGGCATCCGCGGGGGGTGCAATGTGAATGCCATGCCGCGTTCACAGTCCCGGTCCTAGGTCCGGGGGACGAGGCGGGGGTCCGTCTAATTGACAGGGTCCAAAACCCTGCAAGCCCCTTACTCTGGGGCGATGAGTGCCCTTGAACCCCGCGTGCCCCACATACCCGCGCCGATCCCGCCCCCCGCCCGGGGCGGGATCCTCGGGTCGGCGTACCGGACGCTCAGCATCGGCATCATCTCCGTCGTCTTCCTCATCGCCTTCGAGGCCACGGCCGTCGGCACGGCCATGCCCGTCGCCGCGCGCGAGCTGGACGGGATCGGGCTCTACGCCTTCGCCTTCTCCGCCTACTTCACGACCAGCCTCTTCGGCATGGTCCTGTCCGGGCAGTGGGCCGACCGGCAGGGGCCGCTGCGGCCGCTGACCGTCGGGATCGCCTCCTTCGCCGGCGGGCTCGTCGTGTCCGGGACCGCCGGGGTCATGGGGCTGTTCGTGCTCGGGCGGGCCGTGCAGGGGTTCGGCGGCGGGCTGGTGATCGTCGCCCTGTACGTCGTGGTCAGCCGCGCTTACGAGGACCGGCTGCGGCCCGCCATCATGGCGGCGTTCGCCGCGAGCTGGGTGGTCCCCTCCATCGTCGGCCCGCTGGCCGCCGGCACCGTGACCGAGCACCTCGGCTGGCGGTGGGTGTTCCTCGGGATCCCGGCCCTCGTCGTCGTCCCCCTCGCCGTCGCCCTGCCGGCGATCCGCAGGACCGCCTCCGGGCCGGTGGATCCCGGCGCGCCGCCCGCGGCCTTCGACCGGCGGCGCATCCGGCTGGCCCTCGGCATCTCGCTCGGCGCCGGGCTGCTCCAGTACGCCGCCCAGGACCTGCGGTGGCTCTCGCTGCTCCCGGCGGTGGCGGGCGTGGCGCTGCTGGTGCCCGCCGTGCTGGGGCTGCTGCCGCGCGGGACCTACCTGGCGCGGCGCGGGCTGCCGTCCGTCGTGCTGCTGCGCGGGGTCGCCGCCGGGTCGTTCATCGCGGCGGAGAGCTTCGTACCGCTCATGCTGGTCACCCAGCGGGGGCTGAGCCCGACGCTGGCCGGGTTCTCGCTGGCGCTCGGCGGGCTGACGTGGGCGGGCGGCTCCTGGCTCCAGTCGAAGGGGCGGATGGCTCCCTACCGGGAACGGCTGATGGTGGGCGGGATGGTGATGGTGGCCTTCGCCATCGCCGCGGCGCCGGCCGTGCTGATCGAGTCCGTGCCGGTGTGGACGCTGGCGCTGGCCTGGGCGGTCGGTTCCCTGGGGATGGGGCTGGTGATCGGCTCCACCAGCGTGCTGCTGCTGAAGCTGTCCGCCCCGGAGGAGGCCGGGGCCAACTCCGCCGCGCTGCAGATCTCCGACGCGCTGGCCAACGTGGTGCTGCTGGCCGCCGGCGGGGCCGCCTTCGCCGCGCTGGGCGGGGGAGCGGTGGGCGCCGCCCACACCCTCCGGGAGGGGGCGACGGCCTCGCACCCCGCCGCGTTCGTCGTCGTCTTCCTGCCGATGGCCGCCGTCGCACTGGTCGGCGCCTGGGTCGCCACCCGGCTGCACGACAAGGACCGCAATCCGATCGGCGACCCGGCCCCCGCCCACTAGGGTCGGGCCATGCAGCAGCTGATCATCCCGCTTTCCGGCGCCGAGCGGGCCGAGCTCGACGACCTCGCCGACGCCACCGGAACCACCCCCGAAGAGCAGGCGGTCGCCGCCCTACGGGAACACCTGCGCCGCCAGCGGGCACGCGTCGGCGACGAGGCCGCCCGCCTGGCGCAGCGCCACGCCGAACTCCTGAAGCGGCTCGGCGCATGAGCGGGACGGTCCGGGCCGCCGGAGTCCGCCACCTCACCCTCGCCGAGGTCCTCGACCTCGCCCGGCATGCGTGCCTCGCCCAGGACCAGCCGGTCGAGCTGCGCGCCCCCGGGCTGCTGGAGTCCGCAGTGCACCGGCCGCGGGCGCGCATGTTCGGGACGCCCGCGTACGAGGACCCGTACGAGCAGGCCGCCGCGCTCCTGCACGGCATCGCGACGAACCACCCCCTGGTCGACGGGAACAAGCGGACCGCCTGGCTCGCCGCCGCGACCTTCCTCGCCGTGAACGGGATCGACCTCGCCGACGCCGACCAGGACACCGCCTACGCGCTGGTCATCGACGTCGCGTCCGGGCAGGAGGCCGACGTGGCGCGGGTCGCCGGGCGGCTGCGGCAACTGGCGCCGGCCCGCCCGGTGTGACGCTCGCCGCACCCGCCGAGGTCACGGGCCTGTCCCTCCTCGGCGGGCCGGCCCGTGCCGGTAGGGTGGCCCGGTTGTCCTACGTACGACTGCCGAGAGCGACGAACCGGAGACCGTGACTACTACCGCCTCCCACCACCTCTCACCCGCCTTCCCCGGCCGCGCCCCCTGGGGCACCGCCAACAAGCTGCGCGCCTGGCAGCAGGGGGCGCTGGACCGCTACATCCAGAACCAGCCGCGGGACTTCCTCGCGGTCGCCACGCCCGGCGCGGGCAAGACCACCTTCGCGCTGACCCTGGCCTCCTGGCTGCTGCACCACCACATCGTCCAGCAGGTCACCGTGGTCGCGCCGACCGAGCACCTGAAGAAGCAGTGGGCCGAGGCCGCCGCGCGGATAGGCATCCGGCTGGACCCGGAGTACTCCGCCGGGCCGCTCAGCAAGGACTACCACGGCGTCGCCGTCACCTACGCCGGTGTCGGCGTGCGCCCGATGCTGCACCGCAACCGCTGCGAGCAGCGCAAGACCCTCGTGATCCTCGACGAGATCCACCACGCGGGCGACTCGAAGTCCTGGGGCGAGGCCTGCCTCGAGGCCTTCGACCCGGCGACCCGGCGCCTGGCCCTGACCGGGACGCCCTTCCGGTCCGACACCAACCCCATCCCCTTCGTCACGTACGAGGAGGGGAACGACGGGATCCGGCGCTCTTCCGCCGACTACACCTACGGCTACGGCAACGCGCTGGGCGACGGGGTCGTCCGGCCCGTCATCTTCCTCTCCTACAGCGGCAACATGCGCTGGCGGACGAAGGCGGGCGACGAGATCGCCGCACGGCTCGGCGAGCCCATGACCAAGGACGCCATCTCCCAGGCCTGGCGCACGGCGCTGGACCCGCGCGGTGACTGGATGCCGAACGTGCTGCGCGCCGCCGACCAGCGGCTGACGGAGGTCAGGAAGGGCATCCCCGACGCGGGCGGCCTGGTCATCGCCTCGGACCAGGACTCGGCGCGCGCGTACGCCAAGCTGCTGCGGGAGATCACCGGCAGCAAGGCGACCGTCGTGCTGTCCGACGACACCGGTGCGTCGAAGCGGATCGACGAGTTCAGCTCGGACGGCAGCCGCTGGATGGTCGCGGTCCGGATGGTGTCCGAGGGCGTCGACGTGCCGCGCCTCGCGGTCGGGGTGTACGCCACCACCATCTCGACGCCGCTGTTCTTCGCCCAGGCCGTCGGGCGCTTCGTGCGATCGCGCAGACGTGGCGAGACGGCGTCCGTGTTCCTTCCGACCATCCCCTACCTGCTCGGCTTCGCGAACGAGATGGAGGTCGAGCGCGACCACGTCCTCGACAAGCCGAAGAAGCAGGGCGAGGAGGACCCGTACGCCGAGTCCGAGAAGGAGATGGACGAGGCGAACCGGCAGGAGGACGAGGACACCGGCGAGGACGAGCAGATGTCCTTCGAGGCGCTCGAGTCCGACGCCGTTTTCGACCGCGTGCTCTACGACGGCGCCGAGTTCGGCATGCAGGCGCACCCCGGCAGCGAAGAGGAGCAGGACTACCTCGGGATCCCCGGGCTGCTCGAGCCGGACCAGGTGCAGATGCTGCTCCAGAAGCGCCAGTCCCGGCAGATCGCGCACAGCCGTCGCAAGCCGGACGCGCAGGCGGACCTGCTGGAGCTGCCGGCCGAGCGGCGGCCCGTGGTCTCGCACAAGGAACTGCTGGAGCTGCGCAAGTCGCTCAACACGATGGTGGGCGCGTACGTCCACCAGAGCGGCAAGCCGCACGGGGTCATCCACACCGAGCTGCGCCGGGTGTGCGGCGGGCCGCCGAGCGCGGAGGCGACGGCGGGGCAGCTGCGCGAGCGGATCAAGAAGGTGCAGGAGTGGGCCACCCGCATGCGGTGAGGTGCTCCCGGGGAGGGGTTCGTGCGCGGTCGCGCACGGGCCCCTTTTTCGTTTCGAACAAAGAGCAGGGTAATGGCGCGGTAAAGAGCTCTTGGAGGGAACGAGGTGACGAAAGGGCGCCAGGGTCGGTCAGGAACCGGCATAAAGGGGTAGTGCGCGCCCGGATTCTGGACGAGGCCTTCCGCTGAGCGGACCCGCTCGCTACTGTCCCCGCATCGAACGCACCGTGGCAGCGCCGCCGCGGGAGCGCAGCCGGTGCTTTGGCCGCTACCGGCGGCCTCTCCGTGCGCCGCCGCGGGACCGGCGGCGCGCCACCCCGAGAGTCACCGCCGCTCACCGAAAGAGGGAGAGGCGTCGTGACCGCGGAAACCTCCCAGACTCTCGACAGAGGGCTCAGAGTCCTCAAACTGCTCGCCGACACCGACCACGGTCTGACCGTCACCGAGCTTTCCAACCGCCTCGGTGTGAACCGCACCGTGGTCTACCGCCTCCTGGCCACCCTGGAGCAGCACGCCCTGGTCCGCCGTGACCTCGGCGGCCGGGCCCGCGTCGGGCTCGGGGTGCTGCGGCTGGGCCGGCAGGTGCACCCGCTGGTACGCGAGGCCGCCCTGCCCGCGCTGCGGTCCCTGGCCGAGGACATAGGCGCCACCGCGCACCTGACCCTCGTCGACGGCACCGAGGCGCTCGCCGTCGCCGTCGTCGAGCCCACCTGGACGGACTACCACGTGGCCTACCGGGCCGGCTTCCGCCACCCGCTGGACCGCGGGGCCGCCGGGCGGGCCATCCTGGCCGCCCGTCAGGGGGCCCTGATCGAGCCCGGGTACACGCTCACGCACGGCGAGCTGGAAGCCGGCGCCAGTGGCGCTGCCGCGCCGCTCGTCGGGATCACCGGGCTGGAGGGCAGCGTCGGTGTGGTGATGCTGGCCGATGCGGTGCCGGAGCGGGTGGGGCCGCGGGTCGTCGACGCGGCGCGCGAGGTGGCCGACGCGCTGCGGTAGGCGCGGAGCGGGTGGGCGGGGTCGGGCCGGTCGGGTCGGCCGTGCCGGGCGTGGTCGGGTGCGGCGCCGCTGCCGGGGCTCCGCCCCCAGACCCCGCGCCTCACACGCCGGCGGGGCTGGACGTGCCCTGCCGGACCGGATTGCCCGGGGGGCCGGATGTGCCCCCGGGGCTGGGTAGCCGGGTGCGGGACGTGCCCCCGGGGCCGGGTTGCCGGGCGCGGGATGTGCCCCCCGGGGCCGGGATTGCCCGGCAGGGCGGGATGTGCCCTGCGGGGCGGGAGCGGGTGGGCAGATAGATTGGCCGGGTGCTCTCTCGTCTTCTGCGTCTGCAGCCTCCCGTAGCCCTGGCCGTCTGTGCCGTGCCCGTGGCGGGGCTGTTCGCCGTCGCCGTCCTCGCGCCGCTGCCCTTCGTGATCGCCCAGCCGGGCCTGACGGCCGATGTGCTGGGGGAGCGGGACGGCAAGCCCGTCATCACAGTCGCCGGCGCCCCGACCCGGCCGACCACGGGCCAGCTGCGGATGACCACCATCCAGGCCACCGGGCCTTCCGAGACGGTGGACCTGCCCGAACTCCTCTACCACTGGTTCGACAGCTCCCGGGCCGTCATGCCGAAGGAGGCCGTCTACTCCTCGGGCGGAACCGACGAGGAGATCGAGCAGCACAATCTGGAGGAAATGGCCCGATCCCAGTCGGCCGCCGCACAGGCCGCCCTCGGCTACCTCCACAAGGACCCCAAGGCCGTGAAGGTCGACCTCAACCTCGCCGACGTCGGCGGCCCCAGCGCCGGGCTCCTCTTCTCCCTCGGCATCGTCGACAAGCTCGACGGGGACGGCAGCGGCGGCGACCTGACCGGCGGCCGCACCATCGCCGGCACGGGCACCATCGCCGCGGACGGCGCGGTCGGCGCGGTCGGCGGAGTGGCCCTGAAGACGCAGGCCGCGCGGCGCGACGGGGCGACGGTGTTCCTCGTACCGAAGGCCGAGTGCTCGGACGCGCAGTCCGAACTCCCCGAGGGGCTCCGGCTGGTCCCCGTCACTTCCCTGACGGATGCGGTGAACGCCCTGCGGGCGCTGAACCGGGGACAGGACGCTCCGTCCTGCTGACGGCGGCCCGGCCGTTCAGCCCGCGCCACGCCGGGAAGACCAGCGGGGCCAGCGTCGTCAGCAGGTAGGCGCCGCCGAACAGCAGCAGCGCCCGCGTCACCCCGAACCCGTCGACCAGCAGACCGGCGGCCAGTCCGCCCATCGGCATGGCCAGCTCGCAGCCCGCCGTGCTCACCCCCGAGACGCGGCTGCGCAGCTCCTCGGGCACGTTCTCGTACACGACCGTGGTCAGGATCGGGTTGAGCACGCCGGCGCCGAGCCCGGCCAGGGTCATGGTCACCGCGAGCGGCAGCGGGGTGTCCGTGAGGGCGGCCGTCACGTAGCGGGGCGCCCCGCACAGCAGGAACGCGGCCGCGAACACCGCCCTGCGCGGGAACCGCTCGCCCCACATCCCGTAGAGCAGGGCGCCCAGCAGGGCGGCGCCGCCGAAGAGGGAGATCATCAGGCCCAGGGTGGTGGCGCCGCCGAAGGCGTCGTCGCCGTGCACCGGCAGCAGGACGGAGAACCAGCCCTGGTCCAGGCCGTTGGTCAGCATCACCATGAGCGTGATGCCCGTCAGCAGCCGGGAGCGGGTCAGGAAGGCCCAGCCCTCGGCCAGTTCGGCCCGGTACCCCGCGAACGAGGCCTTGCCGGCGGTGCGTTGCGGTTCCGCGGCCGGTACTCCGCGCAGGAAGGCGGCGACCAGCAGGGCGGACGCCGCGAAGGTGGCCGCGTCCAGGAGCAGCACGGTCTCGGCCCCGAACGCCGCGATCAGTACGCCGGCCAGCGCGGCCCCGATCATCCGGGCCCCGCGCGAGACGGCGTCGTAGAGGCTGGCCGCCCGGGCCAGCGTGGTGCCCGCGTGCTCGGCCAGGCTCGGCAGGAGCACGTACCGGGCGGTCAGGCCCGGGGTGTGCACGAGCCCCCCGACGGCCATCAGCGCACACAGCATCCAGAACTCGAGCAGGCCCGCGAAGTGCAGCAGCGGGATCGCGCCGATGGAGACCGCGCAGATCAGGTCGGAGGCCGCGGAGACCCGCCGACGGCCGATCCGGTCGATGACCGGGCCTCCGACGAGCGCGGCGACGACGACGGGCAGGGTGGCGCAGAAGGCGACGATCCCGGCCCGGCCGGCGCTGCCCGTGGTCTGGAGCACGAACCACGGCACGCCGATCAGGGTGAGCGAACTCCCGGCTATGGAAATGGTGTTGGCGGCCAGGACCGCCGTGAACGGCCGTCTGCTCATGCCGTGTACGGGTGCTGGAGGCGGGCCTGGACGTGGGCCGGCTGCATCAGGCGGATCCCGGCGGCGACCAGTGCCTCGCCGAGGCGGTCGCGCAGGGCGGGGGTGGTGTCCGCCGCGGCGGCCAGGCGCCAGGCGGCGGCCGCGGCGGTCAGGTCGGCGGTGCGGGCGGCGTGGTCGCAGGCATGGGTGAAGGCGTGCATGACAGGACTCCTTCTGCGAAAGGGGGTGCTATTCGGCGGTGCGGCGCGGGATGACGTGCGTGTGGAAGCGGACCGTTTCCGTGCTGCCCGGGGCCGGGTCGTCCGCGTCCGAAGGCGGCAGGTCGCGGTAGCTGTTGATCAAGTCGTGCATCTTCCCGATCAGCTCGTGGCTCTGGGCGGCCGTCAGCCTCAGGGTGAAGTCGCTGAGGTCCGAGGCGCCCCGCCACTCGGTGGGCCACTCGTGCGCCGTGGCGAGCCAGGTGGTGAGCTCCTGCGTGTGGATCGTCGCGACCTCGGCCAGGAAGACGTCCGCCGCGCTGCGGGTCGCCGGGTCGTGGATCAGTCCCTCGTCGAAGGAGGTGACGTCGTGGCTGGCCTTCCACCAGCGCTCCCGGCCCTTCCCGTGCTCGGGCGCGTCCTCGACGAAGCCGTGCGCGGCGAGCTGGCGCAGGTGGTAGCTGGTGGCGCCGCTGGACTCGCCGAGCCTCTCGGCCAGTTGGGAGGCGGTGGCCGGGCCGTTCTGGCGCAGGGCGGACAGCAGGCGCATGCGCAGCGGGTGCGCCAGGCCGCGCAGGGCGTGGGCGTCGAGGGTGCGGACGGAGGGCTGGTCGCCGGGCTTCTCGGGCATGCCTCAACTGTAGAGTTGCAAAGAATTCTCTGCAAGGATTTCTTTGCAACCATTTCTTTGGAACTCTGTCAGTCGTCCTCGGCCGCCTGCTCGACCAGCGGGATGATCCGCAGCGGCACCGGGTTCTCCATCACGATCGCCGTCGAGGCCCGGACGATCCCCTCGAAGGCGACGACCCGGTCGATCACCCGCTGCAGGTCGGCATTGGACCGTGCCACGAGCCGGCACAGCATGTCGCCGTGCCCCGTGGTGGTGTGCAGCTCCAGCACCTCCGGCACCCCGGCCAGGTGGGCCCGTACGTCGGCCCCCTGGCCCTGCTTGATCTCCAGGGTGGCGAAGGCGGTCACCGGATATCCCAGCGCGGTCGGATCGACCTGCGGGCCGAAGCCGCGGATGACCCCGTTCGACTGGAGCCGGTCGAGACGGGCCTGCACGGTCCCGCGCGCCACGCCCAGGCGGCGCGAGGCCTCCAGGACGCCGATCCGGGGCTCGCGGGCGAGCAGGACGATGAGGCGGCCGTCGAGTTCGTCGATGCCCACAGGTGCCTCCGGGGTGGTCATAGTGCACAGATGTTTCAGCCATCCTGCGGCCGCACTGGGCATTCTGTATAGCCAAACAGGAAACTATTGCGCAGCTTGTGGATCGGCGGGACTCTGCGCTCATGACTGAGTCTCTGGTGAACCTCGAAACCACCCCGCACACCGCGCGTGAGGCAGACCCCTTCCCGGTGAAGGGCATGGACGCGGTCGTCTTCGCCGTCGGCAACGCCAAGCAGGCCGCGCACTACTACTCCACCGCCTTCGGCATGAAGCTCGTCGCCTACTCCGGACCGGAGAACGGCGTGCGCGAGACGGCCAGCTACGTCCTCACCAACGGCGCCGCGCGCTTCGTCCTGACCTCGGTCATCAAGGCGACGACCGACCACGGCCGCTTCCTCGCCGAGCACGTCGCCGACCACGGTGACGGCGTGATCGACCTGGCCATCGAGGTCCCGGACGTGCGGGCGGCGTACGCGTACGCCGTCGAGCACGGCGCCCGTGGCCTGGACGAGCCGTACGAGGTCAAGGACGAGTACGGCACGGTCACGATGGCCGCGATCGCCACCTACGGCCAGACCCGCCACACGCTGGTGCAGCGCGGCGACTACACCGGCGTCTACCTGCCCGGCTTCGTCCCCGTAGACCCGATGGTCGAGCCCCCGGCCAAGCGCACCTTCCAGGCCATCGACCACTGCGTCGGCAACGTCGAGCTCGGCCGCATGAACGAGTGGGTCGCCTTCTACAACAAGGTCATGGGCTTCACGAACATGAAGGAGTTCGTGGGCGACGACATCGCGACCGAGTACTCGGCGCTGATGTCGAAGGTCGTCGCGGACGGCACCCTGAAGGTGAAGTTCCCGATCAACGAGCCGGCGATCGCGAAGAAGAAGTCGCAGATCGACGAGTACCTGGAGTTCTACGGCGGCGCGGGCGTCCAGCACATCGCGCTGGCCACGAACGACATCGTCGCGACCGTGCGGTCGATGCGGGCGGCGGGCGTGCAGTTCCTGGACACGCCGGACTCGTACTACGACACGCTCGGCGAGTGGGCGGGCGAGACGCGGGTGCCGGTGGAGACCCTGCGCGAGCTGAAGATCCTCGTCGACCGCGACGAGGACGGCTACCTGCTGCAGATCTTCACCAAGCCGGTGCAGGACCGGCCGACGGTCTTCTTCGAGATGATCGAGCGGCACGGCTCGATGGGCTTCGGCAAGGGCAACTTCAAGGCCCTGTTCGAGGCGATCGAGCGCGAGCAGGCCAAGCGCGGCAACCTGTAGGTTGCGCAGCCCCGGCCCCCTGGCTCCCGCCGGGGGGCTTCGCCGGGCCCGGCTGCGGCCCCGCCCGGGGGCTCGGCCCGCGCCGGGGCGCGCCGCCGCCTGGGCTCTGCCCATACCCGGCCGCGCCCCCACCGAGGCTTCGCCGTGCCGGGCCGCGCCCCCGCTGCCGGGGGCTCCGCCCCCGGACCCCCGCGCCTCAAACGCCGGCGGGGCTGGATTTGGCTGATGCCGCCTGCCGCTGCGGGGAATCCAGCCGCACAGGGCGGACGGCGGGAGCCAAAACCAGCCTCGCCGGCGTTTGAGGCGTGCGGGGGACGTCCGCTGATGGGCGGCGGCAGGAGCGAAGACCAGCCCCGCCGGCGTTTGAGGCGCGGGGTGTGGGGCGGAGCCCCGTGGCGCGCCCGGGCGCAGTGGGACCGGCCTCGCGGCCCCCGGGAGGGGAGGGTCGCGGGGCCGGGCCAGGCTCCGGGGGTCAGGTGGAGGTCGCGGACGGCTTTGGTGTTGGTTTGGGCTGGGCCGCGGGCTTCGGCTTCGGCTTCGGCTCGGCCGCCTTCGGGAGTTCCGGGGCCACCCACGGAGTGGCCGGCTGCATGTTCTCCGGACCGCCCGACGGCGGCTGCCCGATCGCCGCCAGGGCCTCCTTCGCCAGCGGCGCCCGCAGCGGCGAGAAGTGCGGGTTCGTGCGCATCGCCTCCTGGAGGTGGCGCCGCGTCGCCGCCTCGTCCCCCAGCCCCCGCTCGATCATCGCCCGGTGGTAGGCGAAGTCGGCGCTGCGCAAACCCAGTTCGGTCGCCTTCTTCGCGTACTCCAGCGCCGTCGAGTCCTCGCCCGTCTTGTGCAATGCCCAGCCCAGGGCGTCCGCGACCTGCACGCTCTTGTGGCGCGACCACTCCTGCGACAGCCGCCGCACCGCCGCCGCCGGATCGCCGTGGTCCGCCTCATACAGGCCCAGCACCACGTCGTCGTCGACCCCGTCCGGGGAGTCCCGCACCGTCAGCGCGTCCAGCATGTCGTACGGGACGCGCGCCTCCTGCTCCCGGCCCAGCGAATCCAGCAGCTCGCCCAGCTCCAGCGCCAGCCGCGGCAGCGGAGTGCGCCCCAGCGCCAGCCGGTAGTCCCGTACGGCCTCCCCGTCGCGGCCCAGCGCGGCCAGCGCCCGGGCCCGGCCGCCCAGCGCCTCCGCCTGCGCCGGATCCGTCCGCAGCGCGCCCTCGTACAGCCGCAGCGCCTCCCCGGCGTCGCCCCGCTCCCAGGACAGCTCCCCGAGCCGGAACAGCGCGTAGGCCTTCTCCGCCGGGCCCTTGGCCGCGGCCGCCGCCTGCTCCATCGCCACGACCGCGTCCTCGCGCCAGCCGCGGTCCCGGTAGACCTGCGAGGCCCTGACGTACGCCGCCAGGCCCGGCCGCAGCTCCAGCAGCCGCTCCATCGCCGCCTGCGCGGCCTTGTAGTCGCCCAGGCCGGTGTACGCGTCCACGAGCACCGGGTACGCCGTCCAGCGCCGCGGGGACTGCGCCCGCACCAGCTCGCCCCACTTCTTGCCGGTCCCGAAGTCCCGCCGGGCATTGGCCAGCGTGCCCATGCCCGTCATCGCGTCGAAGTTGCCCTTCTCGGCCGGGCGGACCTCCAGGGACCTCTTCAGCGCCTTCTCCGCCTTCGGGAACCAGGCCGGATCCGCGGAGCGGCGTGCCCGCTCCAGGTAGGCGGCGCCCAGGACCGCCCACGAGGCGTCGTCGTCCGCGTGCTTCGCCAGCCACTTCTCCCGGTCGGCGACCAGCGCCGTCAGATCCACCGCCGCCGCGGGCGCGCCCATTCCGACCGCCGCCGCGGCCCGTTCGCTCGGCCCCGGCGGGCGGGCGTCGTCCCCGGTCCGGGCCGGCCGGATCAGCAGGGCCCCCGCGATCAGGACCACCGCGACCGCGGCCGCCACGAGCGTCTTGCGGCCGGTGAAGGTCACGGGCGGCGCCGGGGTCTGCGCTTCCTCGTCGATACGGTCGATACGGTCCATGGGCTCACTGTGCGTCAATATGAAGAGCTCTCCGAAGTGTCCGAAGCCCGTCGCGGCCGTGTTCACACCGATGGCCCCCGGTGCCACGCTGGTCCCATGGATGACGATCTCTTCGCACGTCTTCGCACGAGCCTGCTGGCAGGGCTCCCCGCCGAGGCCCTCCTCACCGACCCCCAGGTGACCGCCTCCTACGCCACCGACATGGCCAGCTTCTGCCCCGCGGGCCGCCCCGCGGCCGTCGTCCTGCCCCGGACCGTCGAACAGGTCCAGCACGTCATGCGCACCGCCACCGCCCTACGGATCCCCGTGGTCCCGCAGGGCGCCCGTACGGGCCTGTCGGGCGGGGCCAACGCCTCCGACGGCTGCATCGTGCTGTCCCTCGTGAAGATGGACCGGATCCTGGAGATCTCCGCCGTCGACCGGATCGCCGTCGTCGAACCGGGCGTGGTCAACGCGGTCCTCTCGCGGGCCGTTGCCGCACAGGGCCTGTACTACCCGCCCGACCCCTCCAGCTGGGAGCAGTGCACCATCGGCGGCAACATCGGCACCGCCTCCGGCGGGCTGTGCTGCGTCAAGTACGGGGTCACCGCCGAGTACGTGCTGGGCCTCGACGTGGTGCTGGCCGACGGGCGGCTGCTGAGCACGGGCCGGCGTACCGCCAAGGGCGTCGCCGGATACGACCTCACCCGGCTCTTCGTGGGCTCCGAAGGCAGCCTCGGCATCGTCGTACGGGCCGTCCTCGCGCTGCGCCCGGCGCCGCCCCGCCAGCTCGCGCTGGCCGCCGAGTTCCCCTCCGTCGCGGCCGCCTGCGCAGCCGTCTGCGCCGTCATGGAGGCGGGCCTGACCCCCTCGCTGCTGGAGCTCATGGACCGCACGACCGTCCGGGCCGTCAACGCGCTCGGCAGGATGGGCCTCCCGGAGGCCACCGAAGCCCTGCTGCTCGCCGCCTTCGACACCCCGCACGCCCCCGAGGACCTCGCGGCCGTGGGAGAGCTGTGCACGGCCGTCGGGGCCACCGCCGTCGTGCCCGCCGAGGACGAGGCGGAGTCGCAACTGCTCCTGCAGGCCCGCCGGATGGCCTTCCCCGGTCTGGAGGCGCTCAGGCCCGCGACGATGATCGACGACGTGTGCGTACCGCGCTCGCGGCTCGCCGAGATGCTGGACGGCACCGCCGCGATCGCCCGCGCGCACGACCTGCTCATCGGGGTCTGCGCGCACGCGGGCGACGGCAACACCCACCCGATCGTCTGCTTCGACCCCGCCGACGAGGACGAGACGCGACGGGCCCGCGCGTCCTTCGGCGAGATCATGGCGCTGGGGCTCTCGCTCGGCGGGACCATCACCGGAGAGCACGGGGTGGGCGTGCTGAAGAAGGAATGGCTGGCGCGCGAACTCGGGCCGGTGGGACTGGAGATGCAGCGCGCGGTCAAGGCGGCCTTCGACCCGCTGGGCCTGCTCAACCCGGGCAAGCTCTTCTGATCCCACCGCCGGCCCGCTGCCGGCCTCACAGGTCCCCGTCGGCGGACTCGTCCGAGGGCCAGGGATCGCGCAGCCACAGCTCGTCGGCGGGGGTGGGGGCGAGCAGCTGGGCCAGGGCGTCGTCCAGGCCGAGCCGTTCGGCCTCGGTGCCGGGCGGGACGATGCGCAGGGTGCGCTCCAGCCAGGCCGACACGGAGGTGGCGGGGGCCTCCAGCAGGGCGTCGCCGTCGGGCGAGCTGAGCGCCATGCAGAGCACCGACTTGTTGTCGATCTTGGTGGGCCAGACCCGGACGTCGCCGTGGCCGCAGGGGCGGAACACGCCCTCGACCAGCAGCTCGCGGGCGAAGGTCCAGTTCACGGGCGCGCTGGAGCCCGTGTGGAAGGTGATGTGAACGGCGTACGGGTCGTCCGTGAGGTAGAGGAGCCGGGCCGGCACGGGGATGCTGCGCTCGGGGGACAGGACCAGCTTGAGTTCCAGATCGCGCTCGATGACGGGGTGGTGCATGACGGGCCTCACTTCGGTTCGGTGCGCGGGGGCGGATCGCGCCCCACACCCGCAGAGAGCTCCGGCGGGCCCGGGTATGACGCGACTTCGGGCGGGGAATCGAAGGTTGGCCGATTTCTGTCGGGTGACCGGAAACAGTCGCATGGCCGGGGGTTCGCCCGAAGGTTTGCAATCTCCCGTTACCGGACCTGTCGGGGGGCGGTTCTTGGCTATGGTCCTGCCCTGCACATGCCTCAAGCCACGATCGGAGTTGGGGACATTGACGGCCTCCCCTGGTGACGGCGAGCACGCGGCCCGCGAGGGCTACTACCCCGATCCGTCCATCCCCGGGTACGTCCGGTACTGGAACGGTGCCGCCTGGGTTCCGGGAACGAGCCGCCCGGCCCCTGCGCCTGCGCCTGCCCCGGCGCCCGTGCCGGTGCCGGCCCCCGTGGCCGTGGAGGAGACCGGGCCGGTGTTCCTGGACCAGACCTCGGCGACGGCGGCGGTGGCCGAGCGGGCCGTGGAGCAGGCGGTGTGGCAGGCCGACCCCGTGCACCAGGCCGGCTTCGGCGGGCCGCGCGACCGCCGGGTGTCGTGGGGCAGCCCGTCGGAGCCCGAGCGCGCACCGGAGCCCGAGCGCGAGCCGGAGCGGGAGGCCGAGCGGGATCCCGAGCGGGATCCCGAGCGGGTGGTCCCGCTCCCGGCGCGGGGCCCGGCCGCCGGGATCTCCCTCGCCCGTACGCCGTCCGCCGCGGCCGGGATCCTGTCGGCCCGCTCCCCGGCGGCGGCGCCCCCGGCCCCGGCTCCCGCCCCCGCGCCCCCGGCTCCGGCCCCCGCGCCCGCCCCGGCTCCGGCCCCCGCATGGCCCGACGCGCCCGGCGGGTCCGCGGGGTCCAGGGGGTCGGGCCTGACGTCCTCCTGGCCCGAGACGGCCCCTGCCGCCGCGGAGCCCCGGCCCGCGGAGCCCCGGCCCGCGGAGCCCCGCCCCGCAGAGCCCCGCCCCGTCGAGCCCCGGCCCGCCGCGGTCCGCCCCGAGCCCTGGCAGCCCCGGCAAGCGGGCGCGCGCCCGTCCATCCCGGCTGCCGAGCAGTCCGCCCCTGCCGGGTCCGAGGCCCGGGCACCCCGCCGGGAGGACGCCGCCGGGTCCTGGGCGCCCCGCGGGGAGGACTCCGCCGAGGCCCGGGCCCCGCGTCGGGAGGGCCCCCTCGAGGCCGGTGCCGGCCGCCGGGAGGAGCCGGCCCCGGCCCGGGCCGCCCACCGGCAGGGCGCCGCCCAGCCCCCCGCACCCCGCGGGGAACGCGCCGCCGAGGCCCCCGCCCCCCGCAGGGAGGGCAGCGGGACCCCGCGGGAGGTGTTCGAGCGGATGGCCGAGCGGGCCGTGCGGCCCGCCGGTCTGATCCGCCGGGCCGTGGCCCGTGCCGTGGACTCCCTGGTCCTCGCGGCGGTCGCGGCGGCCACCGCCGCGCCCCTGGTCCCCGCCGCCACCGCCCACCTCCAGGCCAAGGTGGACGCCGCCCGCACGAGCGGCCGCACCACCACCGTCTGGCTGCTCGACGGGACCGTCACCGGCCAGCTCGGGCTGGTCCTCGGCGCGGTCCTGCTCTTCGGCGTCTTCTACGAGGCCCTGCCGACCGCCCGTTGGGGCCGCACCCCGGGCAAGAAGCTCCTCGGCGTGCGGGTGCTGTCCACCGCCACCCTGCGCCCGCCCACCCTCGGCGCCTCCCTGCGCCGCTGGCTGCTGTTCGCCCTCCTCGGCCCCCTGGGCGGCCTCTGGTGCCTCGTGGACCGCCCGAAGCGCCGCGGCTGGCACGACAGAGCGTCCGGGACGTACGTGGCTCGCTAGGAGCCGCCTGGGCCGTCCCCCGATTGGATGCCGTCGCGTTGCGAGGTTGACGGGGCCGGGTTCGACTCGGGCCATGAGTACCGACCAGCCGCCGCCGGGCGAACGGCCCGAGGACGACCCGTTCCTCAAGAAGCCCCAGGAACCGACGCCTCCGTCGGGCGGTTCGCCGTACGGCTCACCGCCCCCGGGCACCCCGCCGCCCCCGCCCCCCGGCGGCGCGGGCGGCGGCGGATACCCCCCGCCGCCCCCGCCCCCGTACGGCGGTGGCGGCGACCCCTACGGCGGCGGCTACGGCATGCCCGATCCGCTCGCGGGGATGCCCCCGCTCGCGGACTTCGGCAGGCGGCTGGCCGCCCGCGTCATCGACGTGGTCATCGTCGCCGTGCCCCTGTTCCTCATCCAACTGGCCTTCGGCACCAAGCGGTACATGGTCGAGACGAACGAGGGCGAGGACATCAGCGAGGTCATCACGCGGTCCTACAGCGGCAGCGGCCTGATCATGACGCTGATCTCGATCGTCGCGTACCTCGGCTACGACTGGTGGTTCACCCGGAGGAACGGCCAGACGATCGGCAAGAAGGCGATGGGCCTGCGCGTCGCGATGCTCAACGACGGCAGCGTCCCGCAGTCCGGCCCCGCCCTCGCCCGGGCCGCCGTGCTCTGGCTGCCGACGCTGATCTGCTGCTTCTGCCTGTGGCCGATCGCGCTGGTGATCTCGATCCTCGTGGACAAGCCGTACAAGCAGGGCCTCCACGACAAGGTGGGCAGGACGGTGGTCGTGCAGTCCACCACCTAGGACCACACCTGACCGTCTCCACCGTCGAGCCGCGCGCTCAGTGGTGAACGGGGTGTTCCGCAGCGGCCGTCCGGGATTCGGGTACCCGGGCGGCCGTCGGCGCGTCCTCGTGCGGGAGGCGCGCCGGGGCCGGCGCGGGGGCGGGCGCGGGAGCCGGTGCGGCCGCGGGGGCCGGTGCGGAGGCGGGCGCCGGCGCGGCCGCGCCCGGACGGGACGCGTGGCGGCCCCGGCGCCGCGGGAGCGGCACGGTGAGGGCGACGAGCAGACCGAGCGCGAGGGCGGCGGCGCACACGAGCGCGATCCACAGCCCCGAACTCGTCTGCGAGAGCAGCAGCATGGCGATCGTCGACACGACGACGGTGGCGGACCCGTAGGCGAGCTGTGCGGCAGTCGGACGCGGCATGGCGATATCCGTCCTCGGTGAGGGGAGGGGGAGTCGGCTCAACTAGGTCGCGCGTCAAGTGACTCTACGACGGGGGATGCCCGAGCGGAACCGGCAGTAAGCGTGACCTAACCCACGGTGCCGGAGCACGGGGGGCGCACAGGGTCATCGCGCACGCCCCGGTGGGCCCGAAATGCCCGGCTGAGGCGCGTGGCGGACGGTCGTGACGTGCCCTTCGCCCCATATGGCAGCGGAACGTCCGAATAGCGGAACTGACTGACCGCATAGTGCAGTTGTAAGGAACAAGTCAAGGTCTGTCTTTTCTCTCGACTCTCCGGTCAAATGTCGTCACTTGAGACGCGCGCCGCGCGGAACCCCCCGCTCCTATGGAGACGTTCCGACCGTCCATGCGGCCGCGGGAGGGGAACGACATCAAGTGACCAGCAATTCCGCCAGACGGCGTGCGCTTCGCACCGCCGCCGTCGCCGTGACCATGGCCGCCTGCGCGACCAGCGCCACCTTCTTCACCGTCGCCTCGGCCCAGGCCGACGACAAGGGGCCGGGCGCCCCCGCGGCCGACCACCAGGACCCGACCGCTCCTTCCAAGGTGGTCGAGCACAACCTCAAGGGCCCCTTCAGCGAGCAGCAGGCGCAGCAGCGCAAGGCCGCCCTGGAGCAGGTGCTGACCGGCAAGAAGGACGTCGAGCAGCGCGGCGCCTCCAAGGTCGTCAAGCTCGACGAGAGCAAGTACGTCGAGCTCGGCCGCGAGAAGACCGACAAGATCTTCACGATCCTCGTCGAGTTCGGCGACCAGGTCGACAACACGACCATGTTCGACCCGGACGGCCCGGGCCCGAAGCCGGCCGTCCCGAAGTACGGCGGCACCCCCGGCCCGGCGCACAACACGATCGCCGAGCCGGACCGCACCAAGGACAACAGCACTGCCTGGCGCAAGGACTTCAGCCGCGACTACTTCCAGGAGCTGTACTTCGGTACGGGCCAGGGCAAGCACTCGCTGAAGACCTACTACGAGAAGACCTCCTCGGGCCGCTACTCGGTCGAGGGCGAGGTCTCCGACTGGGTCAAGGTCCCGTACAACGAGGGCCGTTACGGCTCCAACTACTGCGGCCAGACCAACTGCGCCAACGTGTGGGACACCGTCAAGGACGGCGTCACCGCATGGACCGAGGCCCAGAAGAAGGCCGGCAAGACCGACGCCGAGATCAAGGCGCAGCTGGCCCAGTACGACCAGTGGGACCGCTACGACTTCGACGCCGACGGCAACTTCAACGAGCCCGACGGTTACATCGACCACTTCCAGATCGTCCACGCGGGCGAGGACGAGTCGGCCGGCGGCGGCGCGCAGGGCACGACCGCGCTGTGGGCGCACCGCTGGTACGCCTACGGCACCGCCGCGGGCAAGACGGGCCCGGAGAACAACAAGGCCGGCGGCACCCAGATCGGTGACACCGGCATCTGGGTCGGCGACTACACGATGCAGCCGGAGAACGGCGGCCTCGGCGTCTTCGCGCACGAGTACGGCCACGACCTGGGTCTGCCGGACCTCTACGACACCTCCGGTGGCGGCGAGAACTCGGTCGGCTTCTGGTCCCTGATGTCGGCCGGCTCCTGGCTCGGCACCGGCAAGGACTCCATAGGCGACCTCCCGGGCGACATGACCGCCTGGGACAAGCTCCAGCTGGGCTGGCTGAACTACGACACGGCCAAGGCCGCGACGAAGTCCACCCACAAGCTGGGCGTGGCGGAGTACAACACCAAGGACAAGCAGGCGCTGGTCGTCGAGCTGCCGAAGAAGAAGGTCACCACCGAGGTCGTCGCTCCCGCCGAGGGCGCCTCGCAGTGGTGGAGCAACATGGGTGACGACCTCAAGAACACCCTCACCCGCTCCGTGGACCTGACGGGCAAGACGTCCGCCGCGCTGTCCCTCAAGGGCTGGTGGGACATCGAGGCCGACTACGACTACCTCTACACCGAGGTGTCCACCGACGGCGGCGCCAACTGGACCGCCCTCGCCGGTACCGCCGACGGCACGGCCATCCCGGCCGACGCCTCCGGCAGCCCGTCGCTGACCGGTGTCTCGGGTGCCTGGAAGAACCTGAACTTCCCGCTCGACGCCTACGCGGGCAAGAAGATCGACCTGCGCTTCCGCTACCAGACGGACGGCGGCGCGGGCGGCAAGGGCTTCACCGCCGACGCCGTCACCCTGACCGCGGACGGCGCCGCGCTGTTCACCGACGGCGCCGAGAACGGCGACAACGGCTGGACCGGCAAGGGCTTCTCGCGCATCGGCGCCGGCTTCACCAAGGAGTACGCGCAGTACTACCTGGCCGAGAACCGCCGCTACGTCTCGTACGACTCCACCCTCAAGGTGGGCCCGTACAACTTCGGCTTCGGCACCACCCGTCCCGACTGGGTCGAGCACTACCCGTACCAGGACGGTCTGCTGATCTGGCAGTGGGACACCTCCCAGAAGGACAACAACACCAGCCAGCACCCGGGCCAGGGTCTGATCCTGCCGATCGACGCCAACGCCAAGCCCATGAAGTGGGCGGACGGCACCCTGCTGCGGAACAAGATCCAGCCGTACGACGCCGCCTTCAGCGCGTACTCCACGGACGCGTTCACGCTGCACAAGAACGGCGAGTCGCTGTTCCTGAAGCCGAAGCCCGCCCAGCTGGTCTTCGACGACCACAAGGGCAAGTACTACTACGACGAGAACCCGACCGGCTCGGTGAGGGTCACTGACACCAACACCAAGATCAAGATCGCCAAGGAGACCTACGACGGTCTCGTCATGACGGTCGAGGTCGGCCCCTCCTCGAAGTAATTCGATAAAACCGCAGGTCAAAGCGTGATCGGCCGTCGCCCTCTAGCGGGCGGCGGCCGATCGCGTTTAGATGCGTGGTGCGAGTTTCTTATTGACGGGGGAGATGACAGCCATGCCCGGTGGAGGTTTCGTCAGATTGCCAGGCGGCAGCGTGGTGGTCGCGCTCACGCTGCCGAGGCCCTCGGGAGAGGGCGGAAACGTCCGCGTGCTGGTGCACGCCGCGAACCGGGCCCGCGCCCTGACCAGGCTGCGGAACCTCGGTATGCGGGCGGTGTACCTGCGGGGCAACGCGCAGCCACCGACCCCGGACGAGGTCACGGCCGTCCTGCACCACCCGGACGGCCTGCTCTGGCGCTGCGCGCCCGACGTCGAGGACGAGCTCTGGCACCCCATCCGGGCCCTCCTGGGCACCTAGGGGGTGTCTGACGGAGGTCCGCGGCGTCGCGGTGCCCGGCACGCACTCTCGCCGCACCGGCCGAAAGCCCAAGTACGTCCAGTACGGG